>NZ_JACSWB010000291.1 GCF_016888135.1 Leptolyngbya sp. CCY15150 | reverse complement strand
TCGGGATGGATGAACCGTAAACCCCATTTAAGGAATCTAAATCCATGAGCTTCGACCCTATTTTGAACCTTTCCAGCCTCGATGGCAGCAATGGCTTTCGCCTCGATGGTGTGGCGGCAAGTGACTCTTCCGGTTATTCGGTGAGCAGTGCGGGGGATATCAACGGCGATGGCTTCGATGACCTAATTATTGGCGCACGTCTTGCCAACAACAACGGCAACTTTTCCGGCTCTAGCTATGTGGTCTTTGGGAGTGCCGGCGGGTTTAGTAGCTCCTTCAATCTCTCTACCCTCAATGGCAGCAATGGCTTTCGTATTGATGGGATAGTTGCAAATGACCAATCTGGGCGTTCGGTGAGCGGTGCGGGGGATATCAACGGCGATGGCTTTGATGACATAATCATTGGCGCACCCTTTGCCGACCCCAACGGCAACCTTTCCGGCTCCAGCTATGTGGTCTTTGGCAGTGGGGGTGAGTTTAGTAGCATCCTCAATCCCTCCACCCTCAATGGCAGCAATGGCTTTCGTATTGATGGGGTAGTTGCAGGTGACCAAGTCGGTAGTTCGGTGAGCAGTGCCGGAGATATCAACGACGATGGCTTTGATGACTTGATTATTGGGGCACGCTTTTCTTCCCCCAACGGCAACCTTTCCGGCTCCAGCTATGTGATCTTTGGCAGTGGGGGTGAGTTTAGTAGCATCCTCAATCCCTCCACTCTCAATGGCAGCAATGGCTTTCGTATTGATGGGGTAGTTGCAGGTGACCAAGTCGGGGTTTCGGTGAGCAGTGCCGGAGATATCAATGGCGATGGCATTGATGACCTGATTATTGGGGCAAGCGGTGCCGACAACAACGGCAACTTTTCCGGCTCTAGCTATGTGGTCTTTGGCAGGAATGCAGGGTTTAGTCCAACCCTAAACCTTTCCACACTCAATGGCAGCAACGGCTTTCGCCTCGATGGGGCAGCGGCATCTGAAGAGTCCGGTTATTCGGTGAGCAGTGCCGGGGATGTCAATGGCGATGGCTTTGATGACCTGATTATTGGCGCATTATTTGCCGACCCCAACGGCAACAGTTCCGGCTCCAGCTATGTGGTCTTTGGTAAAGCGAATGGCTTTAGTGCGACACAGAACCTCTCTACCCTAGATGGCAGCAACGGCTTTCGCCTCGATGGCGTAGCGGCAGATGACCGTTCTGGTCGGTCAGTCAGCAGTGCCGGGGATATCAATGGCGATGGCTTTGATGACCTGATTGTTGGCGCATTCTATGCCGACCCCAACGGCGACCGTTCCGGCTCTAGCTATGTGGTCTTTGGGAGCAGCGACGGGTTTAGTAGCTCCTTCAATCTCTCCACCCTCAATGGCAGCAATGGCTTTCGTCTCGATGGCGCAGCGGCACTTGACCGTTCCGGTCGTTCGGTAAGTGGTGCCGGGGATGTCAATGGTGATGGCATTGATGACCTGATTATTGGCGCATTCTATGCCGACCCCAATGGCAGCAATTCCGGCTCTAGCTATGTGGTCTTTGGGCGGTCAGACAACCAAGCCCCCAGCATTGTAAGCACCGCTGCTGTGAATGTTGCAGAAAATACCACCGCCGTCATTGACATTCAATCTACTGACGATACCAACAGTGAAGGCAATGGACTTTCCTACAGCCTCAGCGGCGGCGATGACCAAGCCTTCTTTGACATCAATGCCACAACCGGTGCCCT
>NZ_JACSWB010000290.1 GCF_016888135.1 Leptolyngbya sp. CCY15150 | reverse complement strand
TTGCGATGCCCATTCTTGACAACGTTGGTGCTGGCGCAGTGAGGACAGTTCATCATGGCTTCCCTTGACTCTATGTCATTTTACACTGTGCAACGCCTAATCAATAGCCAATTATGTGAAGGTGGAAAAGTTAAATTTATTTAGACAATATAAAATACTCCTCTTCGTTTGAGAGGAGTATTTCAGCATCAGTGCAGCGATCGCTTATCGCAATGCATTTTGCAGAGACGGAACATCCACGTTCCTAGCTCGATAGCGCCAATACAATCGCAAACCCATTTCCCGTAACCCCAGCCATAGACCAGCCAAAGGGCGACCTGGCACGATAGTGCGAACATCTCGACGGACAGACTGGCACAAGTCAGCAACGAGTTTGTCCGAGCTCTCCTGAGATTGACCGACTGGCAGCATCACTGTGCGTACAATACAAGGAACCTCAGCTCGCGTCAGTGTCACTAGATTTGACAAGACCCGTTGCTGCAATTGGCGGATGGAGACCGGAACAAGGCTATAGGCATCCTCGGGCAAGACCAGCCACACTTCTTTCAGGGCAATGTCACGGATGGACTGCACGGAACCAAAGAAGTGCTGCATGGCTTTGTAGCACTCAAACAGGTCGGTATCGGGCGACAGCGCGCTCACGATTAAGACATCCACGTTGGCTAGGTTAGACATAACAACGGACGGAGCGCCGTGGAGCATCATGGCTCCGGCATTCTGTACGGCTTGTTCTACCGGCACTTGGAAGTTGCCCATATCACCCATGACGGCAAACCGCTTATTGTTCAGTGAAACGCTGGTGCCAAGTAACGTATCCAGCATAGGATATCGTCCAGAGAAGTAGGCGCTTTCGTCATGGTCGTGGTGGCGAACATGGTTTGTCCACTGAATCGACCACCGAGCGGGCGGCATAAGCGGAAGCTCGGGAGGTAGGTGCAGTGGGTCTTGTTGAAAGGCCCATTCAACGTCCAACAGCTTCAAGCTACGGATGACAATATCTTTGAAGGTGTAGATGAATCCGCCTAAAAGACCGACCAGCATTCCAGTGGGGGCATGGAGTCCATAGGCGATCGCTAGCAGTGCGCCAGCGAAGAGGACGGTTGAGAAGCCTTCGGGGAAATCGTAGTACAACAAGCTTTTCAGTTCGGTCTCTCGATCTTTGGTTTCGTAGCTAGTCCCAAACATTTCATGGTGATAGCGATGGAAACCATACAGCCAATCTGACCAGTGGCAGAGGGCATGGTAGAGCGATCGCTCAAACTCAATTAGGAGCACGGCAATGGTAAAGGTGAAACTAGCTTGCAGTGCTGTTAGCAGATAGTGAGTAAGAATTGTAGAATCCATGAAGAACTCCTTTTGTCTATGACGTAGTGTGTGTGCATTCGTTTTGCGGAAGGGGTAGGGCGGACGTTGCCGCGTCCGCCTGTTCAATGGACTTAGAGGAATAGAATCAGCAGCCCGATTCCAATCAGGACTGGGATGGGTGGAAATTCAAATTCAAATTTCCGCTCTAGGCGATACTTATGCCCGGTATTGACATCTAGTGCGGTATCGCCGTCAATGCGTCGCATATCGTTTGGGTCTCGATACATTTGTCACCTCCTTGGGTGAGTAAGTAGTCTATTGGATTGAGGGGATGCTCCCTGAACGCGGTGCGTTGAATTGATAGTGACATAGGCACTCTGTCGATCGAGGCGATGATCGATGTCGATCTTTTTTAGATAAAAGTTAGGTGTGCCTTAACCTAGAGTGCGCCTAAAGAAACATTGAATTCGGTGAGGCTTCAAAACGAGTTGACTTACAATGAGGCAATTCTGTCGATGATCGACACGGCACCGATCGCACCCTACTGGCTTGGAGATTCACAGCAATGGACTCGTCCTTGAACAATCGCAAACGTTGTTGGCTCACCCCTGATGGACAAGCGTTGCTGCGGCAGCTTTTTGAGGCGATCGCGGAGAAGAATGCGCGGTTATGGAGTTATCGCAATAAGCGGCAGCTTTGTCAGAATGTGACCCGTGCAGATGGGGAGTCGGCGGTTGATATTACGACGCTTTACAAGTTTCTGGCGGTGGCGGGGTTGCATACCTATTCCAGTGCGCGGGATGCTCAACGAGCGTTGTTTCAAGAGCGGAGTTTGGCGTCGTTTATGGATGCGGTGCAGCGTTGCTGTGAGGTTGAGGAGATTGGGTTTGAGGATATTCAACCCCATGTGTATAGTCCCACAGAGGCGCAGAAGGCGGAGATTGTTCAGTCGATTTTGTCGTCTGGATCGGATGTTGCTACTGAATCCCATGAATCTAAGGCGGGTAATGGGAGGGAAGCAATGTCATTGATGGAGCGGTTGCTGGATGAGTCGGCGCAGGCGGAATGGGTCATGCCGGTGGCACTGGAAGCGATGGAAACGGTGATGGCGGATCCGCTCATTCAGGCGCGGTTTGAACCGGAGATTTTGCAGGCGACGTTAGGGGGGGCTGGGGATCTGGCGGCGTTGGCGGCAGTGGTGCGGCAATGGATTCCACGGTTGGAGCCTGGGATGGCGGTGCCGGGGTCGGTAGATGAGGTGCTACGGCTCTTTAGCGAGATCCTACGGCAGCGTCGGCTGTTGGTGATGTTGAAGAATGTACAGGATGAGGCAATTCGAGAGGTTTTATCTGTGCCGGGGATGCAGGCTCGTGTTTTGGTGGCGGATAGGAAGCCACCGGAAACCCATGACAATTCAATCAATTTCAACGGCAACGGCAACCAAGTGGTTACGGGAACTGGTAATACGGTGGTGCAGCTCGATCAATCTCACAATAGCGGAAAGATTTCGATTTCCTTCTAGTCTGATAACGAGTCCAGGGTAGTCAATAGAGTGAGGGTGTAGAGATGTCACAGGGTGAAGCACAGCACAATCGACGACAGCAAAATAGTCTTCCTCAGGGCAATCAAAATCAGATTATCCAAGAGGCCCATAACAGCATCGTCATCTATGTGAATGGGGGAGAGAAGATCTTTCTTGACTTTGCCCAATTTGCTAAGAGGATTGGCGCGACAGCCAAAGCCCAACCTCGATTGGAGAAGAATCCTTACGTTGGTTTAGCTAGCTTTAAGGAAACGGATCATTATCGCTACTTTGGACGCAAGGCACCTATACGAGTTCTGAAGCATAAGCTTCTCACTTTCTACAAGACACCGGGTCAACATCGATTTCTTTGTGTTTATGCACCATCGGGGGCGGGGAAGTCGTCGTTGGTACGAGCGGGGTTGGTGCCAGCGCTGCGAACCTTACCGATTAGTCAGTCGAATCGCGTTGATGCGGTGGTACTGGTGCCGGGAGAACGCCCCCTGTATGCCTTGGCGCGGGCGTTGCAAGAGGTGGCGATCGGGAATGAGCAGTCGTTTCAGGACTTCAATACGCTGGCGCAACGGTTATCGACGACCAATCCAAAGGGACAATACGATCGCCTGTGGCGAGCTGTAGCATCTCTCCATCAACAAACCCGATCGCCCTTGGTGATCGTGGTGGATCAGTTGGAAGAACTTTACTCGCTGTGCAAGGATCCGGCTCAGCAGACGGCATTCATTGAAAATTTGCTCTATGCGTCGCAGGATTCATCGCGGATTGTTTCGGTAGTTGTGACGTTACGCAGTGACTTTTTGCGGGAGACGCAGCGGCACCCAACGTTGAATACGTTATTTTCCGACCAGGGGTATTTGGTGCGGATGATGGAGCCGAATGAACTGCGGCAAGCGATTGAGCTTCCGGCGATTGATGCGGGGTATCCGTTGGACAGTGGCACGATTGATCGGTTGTTGGAGCAATCGATTGGGCGGGAGGGGGCGTTGCCGTTGTTGCAGTTTGCGTTGCGGCAGATTTGGGAAAGGGCAGCGCGGGGTGTTGCGCCCTCCGATGCGCTGACAGCGATTGGCGGAGTGGGTGGTGCGTTGGCGACGGAGGCAGATGAACTTTACAACAGTTTCAGTTCGGTGCAGCAGGACGCGGCGAAGTGGGTCTGTTTAGGGTTGGTGCAGTTGGGGGAGGGAACTCGGGATACACGGCGGCGGGTGCGGTTGGCGGATTTGGTGGGGCGGCATGAGGCGGAGCTGGTGCGGCAGGTGGTGGCGCAGTTTACGGAACTGCGATTGATGACGATGGCGGCGGCAACGGATGATATGGCAGCGACGGTGGAGTTTACCCATGAGGCGCTGTTGGAGCACTGGAGGCTGTTGCAAGGGTGGGTGGAGCACCATTGGGAAGATCTACGCTTTTTGCGGCAGTTGGATGAGGATATTCAGGAATGGGAACACCTACAGCGACCGGTGGGCAGTTTGTGGCGCAGTCCGAAGCTGGATCTATTGAAATCGTTTCATGACGAGAAGGCGGAGTTGATGTCGCCCCAGCAGCAGCAGTTTTTGCAGGCATCGGTGGCCTTGGAGCAGGCAGAGCAGCAGGCGGTACTGGAGCGAGAGCGGGAGAAGCGGCGGCAGCGGCAGCGGTTGACGGGGGTGTTGAGTGCTGGTTTGGTGATCAGTTCGGGGTTCGGGGGATTTTCCTGGCTGAAAACTCAAGAAGCCCAACGCAGTCAGGAAGCATCTGAATACCAACGGGTGCTCACTCTGCTCGAAAGTAGTAATGTCCTGCTCAGAGATGGGCGAGACTTTGAGGCATTGCTAGCCACCATGCAAGCGAATGCGGTGACGCAAGGCTTGCCCAACCATGACATGCCCGCATCCAGTATTGGCAACTTTTATGACAGTCTAGATGGAGACTGGAGTTACTTTTTATCCCTTGATGACCATCAGGATGAGGTTTGGACAATTGCCTTTTCTCCCGATGGGCAGACCCTGGCCAGTGGCAGTAACGACAGCGTGAAGCTATGGCGGGTGAGCGATGGGCAACTGCTCACCTCCCTCGACGACCATCAGGATTGGGTTAATACACTCGCCTTTTCTCCCGATGGACAGACCCTGGCCAGTGGCAGTTGGGACGGCAGCGTGAAGCTATGGCGGGTGAGGGATGGGCAACTGATCACCTCCCTCGACGACCATCAGGATTGGGTTAATACCCTCGCCTTTTCTCCCGATGGGCAGACCCTGGCCAGTGACAGTTGGGACAGCACCGTGAAGCTATGGCGGGTGAGCGATGGGCAACTGCTCACCTCCCTCGACGACCATCAGCATGAGGTTTTGACAATCGCCTTTTCTCCCGATGGGCAGACCCTGGCCAGTGGCAGTTGGGACCGCACCGTGAAGCTGTGGCGGGTGAGCGATGGCACTCTGATCACCTCCCTCGACGACCATCAGGATTTGGTTAGTACAATCGCCTTTTCTCCCGATGGGCAGACCCTGGCCAGTGGCAGTGAAGACCGCAGCGTGAAGCTATGGCGGGTCAGCGATG
>NZ_JACSWB010000289.1 GCF_016888135.1 Leptolyngbya sp. CCY15150 | reverse complement strand
CGTGGGACAGGTCATCTCAATGGTCATGGGTCTGACTCCCTTCTAATCGCAATGGCGTAGTCTGATTTTCCTCCGTCCCGTACATTAATGCACTACCGATATAGTCTTTTGTGCTCAGTGCGATTCATTCTCTAGGTTTTCTGGCTATAGCAAACAAAGGGTGGTACTGTTCAACGTGTGATGATTTGCATCTCTAGAATCCCTTAAGACAGTATGTTCTAAACCACCATCATTACTGATATCAAGTCCGGTTGATCGGCCATTTATTAAAGATCATGATGGAACCTAAGAATTGATATAGTATCTAGCACTACCTAGTGGGTTTAAGTAGACTCGCATTAAATCTGCTTGAGCATGTAATGTCTACTGCACTGCCCTTATTAAAAAAAAATCATAAGCGGGACTGCCACAGATTTAAATCAATAGCATGGCTACCCGACTTTAAGACTGGAATCTTTGCGAAGACAGAGAGAAATAAATAATCAAGCATGTCAAAATCAGTTTTTAGTCATGATCATGTTACAAACGAATATCATCATCTTTTGGTGTCTTTTCGTATCTTCTTTGATTTGCCTTATTTTTTTTATGTCCTATGAGAATTCTCCGAATTCCCTGGAAAAATGGCATTGCTAGAAGTCCTGTCAAGAATCCTGCAATAAAAGAGGCTTGTCGAAAGCCTTGAATAAGATCTAATATGAATCTCATTTTTTTCTGCCCGATACTGTTGTTTCAACTCTCTTTTAAACTTACAGCAGCTCCGAGATTAGTGAGGTGCATCTGAAGCCTTGAAAGACAAACATTACAGCAGTGAACCTGTGCCTCACCAAAGCAAGAAATGCTGTATATTTGCAAGTAATGAAATTAACATATATGCTTTCCGGTTGTCTCACATTTTTTTTCGGAAAAAGGATGTTTTGCAGACATTGATAAGAGGCTCCATTGAGTTACATGGTTTTTCTTTCATGACTCACACAGGCCGTCCGGAAGATTTTAAATTTTCGCGCAACAATAAATAGTTTCTCTAGAAGTTCAAGGGCAATGGACAGAAATGCGATCGCCCAGCGGAGAACCCTCTACTTTTTTGCCTGCAACGACTCCACCGCCCGCCGAATCCCCTTCACTGCATCCAGCAACGCCTCATCCTGATCAGCCCACTTGGTCACCGGCTTCGCATCCTTCGGCAACACCTGCAGCTTACTAAATGGCGATCCTTGCCAATCACAGGGCTTCATGATGATCGGAATCACCCGCGCCGTGCCTGCCTCGTGGCGCTCCATCGCCCGCTGCATCTCCTTGTCAAAACAATAGTCTGAGTTAATAAACCGAGGCGTAATCAACAGCAGAATGATCCCCGCCGACTCCAAGCGCGCCTTAATTTCTGCATCCCACTCCGCCCCCGCCTCAATCTGCCGATCCTGCCAGGGTTGGATCTTGCCCTCCCGCCGCAGCCCCGCCAAGTGAATGTATAGCTCATCCTTGAGATCCTCATCTCCATGGGAATAGGAAATAAACACCTCAATCGGCTCGGTCGAAGGAGCTGGGTTTATCGACATCTTGTCTAGTTGTGTAGGTTGGGGCGATCGCTCAGATTTTAGCAATACCGGCGTCAGATGTCCTGCGGCCCCCTCCAACTGCATCGCGCTGCAGCCCAATCGATGGGCAAAGTCCACATCCCGTCCTGCCCCTAGTGCATCATAAAAGCCTACGGAAAAAGCGATCGCCCCCCGATCACCGATGGCGGCATTCATGCCAATCACGTAGGGAATATGTTGAGCGATCGCCTGGGCTTGCACCTGCGAATAACAGCCATTCAGCACTACACAGGTAAGCTGATCCGCAAACAAGGCAAACAGAGCCGCCAACGCTGTGCCATCTACCAACTTAGCCTTGCCAGCAGCATCCTCAAACACCAGCCCTGCTTCCCCTTCCCCATGTCCCGAAAAATGCACAATATGGGGTTGGGTATCCAACATTGCCCGTTGAATATCCCGCGGCCGCACCGCCGATCGCTGCTCTAGCCGAAACTGGTCGCGGTGCTGGGCCCGCCGCAGCCCCTCATCGATATCCCGCAGTTCTTGGTCAAGCCGCAGGCGACTTGTATCCTTAGGATTGGCAGATAGGAATAGGATGGTTTGGGTAGGATTCATAGGAGACGGCGTTGGTGTCGAGACATCAGGTTGCCTCCAATTATGACCCGAGACCTGGAAACTTGCGATGATCTGGGAAAGCGATCGCTCTTAGATAGGTTCATCAGGGAGCGATCGCCCGCCATCGCATCACAACGACCATGAACTGCTATGCTGCCATAGGTCGCTAGACCGGCTGCAATGTATCTTGGCTCAAGATCTTACAGATTCTTTCTAAGTCATCTGTGTGAGCTTGAATGAGTTTTGTGGCTTCAAGCTTCAGATTTTCAATGTTGTTATCCGTGACATTATCCATATCATCTGAGGCAGTATCTAGGCTTGTTTGCAATCGGATATAGCCATCATCGAGAAGCATATTCATTTGATAATGGGATGCATCTGCCACCCCATCAAACATACAGTCCAGCAGGGGAATTAGCCAGCCAGCCTTACCCCAATTCTTCGCCTCATGATGGAAAATCTTTCGGACTAATTCCCCAGTCCCTAGAGATAAGAAAAAGAAGTCCTGTTCGTCAGGAAATAGCTTTTTAGCTTCAACGTAGGCAGATACTGACGGAGAGTTGATAAATACACCACCATCTACCAAAGCCTTGATAGTATCGCCAATAGGGATTAGTGCAGGTTCAAAGTAGGTGGGTGCTGCTGAGGTTGCCCGTGCAGCATGTTTCATCAGCACTGAGCTAAACTCTTCCCGCCAACTTTTGAAGAAAAGCGGCTCCCTATTTTCAATATCGTAGCTGGTAATCAGCGTTTTGGTTAACCCTGTGCCGAGGGTGTCATGACTGAAATACTCATCTAAAACGCGATCGAGACCCTCATGGGAATATAGCTCATCGATTAATCCACCCACGGAAGCTATCCCTTTCCAAAGCGAACGAGGGAATATTTCCTTACCTCGGGATTGATAGATTTCTGCCAAGTCGTGGGCAGAGTACTTAGGCTTACCGGTTTCGCCTTGCTTGGAAAAACCTAGAGCCAAGATGCCTCCGGTTGAGGTGCCAGAGATTAAGTCAAAACACTCAGCAACGGTCTTGCCGGTCTTTTCTTCGATATGAGCGAGGACAAGAGCGGGAATAAGTCCTCGAATACCGCCTCCATCAATACTTAAAATTTTCTTCATGATCGCCTCCTATAAGCAAGGATTATTTTACTCAGGCAAAAATGTTCATCTAGCGCCAACCATATAGGCCAGATGAAATATTGCCCTAGATTCTCGAAAAGATCATTAACGTAAGGATACTCGCTTAACATCTCAGACCTAGATAATTAGGCTGCAAAATTTAGTATAAACCGCTTTTGTGATCTTATGAAAGACCGTTTAAATCATTAATATTACCCGCAAACAGGGAGGCGATCGCCCCCACAGTCCCGGCAGGCGATCGCTCCTGATCAATCACGGCACTCCCAGGCAGCGATCGCCCGTTAGAATCATGACCCATGGCGATCGCGGGTCACTGCAGCGACAGCGACGGCACCGTAGGCGGGCACCAAAACAGATTCTTACTTGATACGCCTAGGGACTCCAAAATATTGCGTAAAATTTCCGTGCGGTCAAGCCAATGATCTAAATCGTCATACATCCGGTCAGGGTTGAACTCTTGGCTATAGTGGAGAACGTGGGGCATGTCGGAAAATTCGCTCGATCGTTGAGGAGACAGCAGCAGCAGATGGAATGGTTTACCCTGACACTGTGCTTCTAGCTTTCCCACGAGATCAAGCACTCCATCTCGATCAGCCCAGCCCGTTCGGATAAAGAGCACCTTATCGCAGTGGTTGAGCGTATACCAAAACCGATCAGAGCGAGATGTATACCGTCGCCGCATTCGCTGATAGATGGGCGTCATATCGTCTAGGGGGCGATCGCTCTCGTCTACTTCATGGGCAAAGGAGAGCCCTGTCCATTTGGTATGATAGATTCGGCCGGCGCTGGGGCTATAGTGCAGCAGATCTGGATTCCACATGTCGGCGAAGCGATTTTCGATCATATCCGCCACATCAGATATGAGAGTTGTGCGAGTTAGGTCAAACGGAAAGGCTGGGCCGTCGTAACCCATTTTGTAGAGCATCATCCGCACAGCGCAGCGATCGCCTAGGGGAAGGATGGCTACACGGTTGACATCAGATAAGGCACATTGGTAGCGAAATAAAATGGCCGATCGTGGCGATATCTTAGCTCGACTTTCTAAGCCATCTGGGCCAATCATCAGGGTGCGAAACGGTGCATCGGGCTCAAGCGGATCGCTGTAAACGCCAGGGGGTATAGCCCGTAGCGATCGCCGTACTGCCTGCCACATCGGATGGATATTGAACTCATACTCGGACTCATTCATGATCCACAGATGCTGATCATCCTGCTTGAGGATTCCCAACTGCCCATCATAAAACAGCAGATTGGCCTGACCTGGAGACTCCGTATAGGCAGCGTGGTAGGTCAGGCAGCAGCCAGGCGGCACAACCATGGAGGAGGCGATCGCCCCGTCGTCTTGAACAAATAGGAATGGCATCTGCCCCGGCTGAGGCTGGGTGGTGAGATAGAGTCCTGGAATGAGATACGTTTGCCCTAGGGCGGTATGCAGAGACGTCCACTCTGGGGTGAGGTCATACTCGTAGGATGATGCGTTGCGGATCGTGATCGCCTGACCATCAGGACTCACCGACAGCTCAAAGCCAGCAGCATCGCGGAAGGTGGGCTGATCGACCTCGGGCAGGCGATCGCTCCCCAAGGTCTGCTGGTCTAACACAGCCAGCGCCGCCTCATACATCCTTTGATGTCCTAGGGTATTGGGATGAGCTGGATCGTAGGAAATACAGGGCTTCCAGCGCCCTTGATCATCGGCGATCGCATCCAACCAGTCTAAAACCGGCACTCCCCAAGCCATCATGCGGCGATGGGTCTCCCATAGGTAAGCAGCATGGTCAGACGTGTAGTCATTGTGGGCATAGACATCCCCCAAAACCGGCTGGGCTCCTAGGGCCCGCACCATGGCTATCAGTCGTTTCAAGCCATGCTCAAATCGTTGCTGCAGCAGCGATCGCTCTTCAGGAGGACAATGGGCAAACCCTTCATTCCCCAACGATAGGGCTAGGATGACCACATCCGGGCGCTCGGGGGCAACGACAGACGCAAAGCGAGCGATCGTGCGGGTCACCGAGGCACCCACCTCCGATCGGTTCACCCAGATCTGCCCTCGTGGCTGCATCGTCTGCGCCAACTGCTGCGCCCAGCCCTGCAGCCGCCAAGCCTTATGCCCTGCCGCTACAGAGCTACCTAACGCCACCACCTTGAGCCCGGTAGACGAAGGTGCAGGCTCACGCACAGGCACCAGCGGATAACTAAATGGATAAGGCTGGACATAGCCAAAGACGCCATCATCAACGACCCAAGTGTCGGCATCTGCCCCAGCTATGGGCTCGATAGGCACCCAGCGGTTTGAGCCCCAGGATTCCCATTCAACCTGTCCATCGGGATGCAGGCGGATATATTTGTACTCTAACTGGGAGCGATCGCCGAGCTGGATGGTTAGATCTGTCCACCATAGGGGATAGCGATCGCGACTCGTCTGAAGGCGAATGCAGCGGGCAGGATCCCAAGCTCCTAGCTCAGGGGTATTGCCCACAAGACCAATGCATTCACCCGGCTGGGTATGGGCACCAAGTTGAAATTGATACATAGATGCTGCCTGGTGGAGAGTGTCGAAGACAGGCTGGTTAGTAAGAACTATCCTGACGGTATCATGAAGAACTCTCGGCGTATGTCTTGCACTTAACACTCCCAGGCTAGAGTTATGGATATATCCTGTTAAGCTATGTTTTTATGTCTATCTTTATAGAGAAATAACTTAACAGAGCTATAGCTGATCTAAGCAAAAGCTCGCAGGCAGTCTAAGTCTTGGCAGGGCTTAAAATATAATGTTGTCTATCACCAGAACCTTTTAAGAATCAGACGTCTCATGCCGCTATTGTTGCCAATTCTGAGTGTGACTAAGTTCTAAATTCTCATTTTAGTTTCAGCAGAAATAGAATATGCTTGCAGGGATCAACCAGGTTAAATCGGAACGTTCTCTGGTGCTCAATGGACAAGCCACACTGCTGTTCGATCAAATGTGTCCAATCTGTTTGACTTAGGAAATTATAGGGTAAGTGAATGCCGTAGGGTTCATTGCCAATATAGTCTGCAAATTTCAGGCGAGTAAAATCTTTAGGGCTTTTCCAATAATGATCTTTAATTAAAATATATTGGCGAGATACTCGCTTCGCCTCTTGTAGCATCTGTAGTGGATTGTGGGTATGATGCAGCATGTCTGTCATCAACACCACATCAAAGGTATTGTCTGCAAAGGGCACTTGCTGTCCATCATACTGCACCACTGGGATATAGGTTTTGGATGGCACATGTACATCACATCCAATCATATCAATCGTTTGATGGCGCTTCGCTAAGGATTTCTGTAGTCTGGCTGCCAGTATTCCATTCGATGCGCCTAGGTCTAAAACACTCTGCTGGTCTTGGAAGTGTGCTGCTAAAATCTGCGTGAGGTAATGGCGGCGTAGCGGAAATAAGATATGTTCATTGAGCGATCGCATGATGCCAGTGGGGCAGGTTTCCGTGACACTATCCAGAAATGATGCATAGGTTGAATCAGATAAAAGGAGGCTAAGCATCGTTAGTACCTAAGTAAAATTACTACGTCTTCAGCAAAGCTCATGAGCATAATACCCCATCACCCAAGACTACCTCATGGGGCTGCTGAACTAGACGATGAACCTCTAGCTACAGGATCTGAAACTCCATGCAACATGTTGCGAAATCATGCCGCTATTCAGCACTGCCTAACCCATGAGCCATGAGACCAGCATCCTCAGGACGACTTGGAGGGCTGCCCTCATCAACGGTTGCCATAACTGTGCTTTGCTTCCAGGCCCATGCACCCATCGTAGACAACCCCTCTCTTGGAAGCGTGTGGGATCCATCTGGGATGACGCGATCAAACTGCTAAGAATCCTTCAACTGTTCGGATTCTTAAGACAACAGCTCGAACGTTGTAGAAGAACGTCACGGTCTACACGGTCTACACGGTTTAAATGGTCACTGTCTGATTGAATTGGCTTGAGTTTCACCTGAAATGTCCTGACACATATCCGACTAGAGAGAGATGTGTGGAAGGGAGCGGGACTAGCAGAGAAGGACTGAAGAGGGTACGTGTTGGACGAGCAAGGACTAAAGCAAAAAACTCGGGGCTTTGCCATACAAGCTATTCGGCTGGTAGAAACCTTACCCCATGGGCTATCAGCCGACGAACTCGGGCGACAATTTTTACGTTGTTCCACAACGCTGGGCATCTTTTGCCGCCACACCTGCTGGCGATCGCCCCAGGCTCGTCTTCAGCAACTGCACGATACTGTTTATGTGGCGGAGGAGTGTTTATACTGGCTGGAGCTGTTATCCGAGAGCGGCTTTTTAGCCAACAGCAAGGTCGAAACGGTGATCGTGGATATTACGGAGATCCTCGCCTACTGCTTCCACGAGATTCATCATCTCGATCGTTCCACAGCCGTTGATCAAGGTTCTGATGTCGTCCCCCATGTCGATCCATTTCATATATAGATCACGTAGGGATCGATGACGTAGGGATCACGCAAGGTAGATCCAACAAAAGGAGGCGATCGCACCCTCCTAGCGATCGCCGCCTGCCAACGTTGAGCTATCCTGTTCACACCTCTAGGGCGATAGGTTCTGCCAGAGAATGAACCCAGCCATGGCAAACAGTAAATAGCCAAATCCTTTTTGCAGATGCTGCGCCTTGATTGACGGGAGAAGCTGAACGCCCAGCACCATGCCTAGCGTCGCGGCCAGGGTAAAGCCAAGCATCAGGGGCCAGTCTAGGGTCACCTGTCCTAAATAGCCTAGGAAACCTGTCACCGACTTCATGGCAATAATCAACAGTGACGTGCCCGTTGCCTGTTTCATGGGCACATTTCCCAAGAGCACCAGGGCAGGCACAATCGCAAATCCGCCGCCCACACCCACCAAACCAGTTAAGACGCCAACCGCTAAACCTTCCACCGCGATCCAAATCCAGCGGTGCTTGTGGGGATGGGAGGCAGCTTCAAGGGCGATCGCCTCTGGATTGCCACGCTTACGAATCATCAACAGGGCTGCCGCCAGCATGGTGATGGCAAACAACCCCATCTGCACTGTTTCAGTAATCCACGGCAGGGCTGCCAATCGTGCGCCCAGGTAAGCACCCACCATCGCCGCTGGGCCAAAGAGCAGAGCCGTTTTGAAGCGTACATTGCCCATGCGCCAATGGGGAATTGCGCCCACTAGGCTGACCACCCCCACAATCACCAGTGACATGGCGATCGCTGCCTTGGCGGGCACACCCATCACATAGACCAGCACGGGCACCGCCAAAATCGACCCACCACCGCCAATTAACCCCAAACTTAGCCCAATGAGACCCGCTAAGAGATAGCCAACGATTATCAGAACCATAGAACAGTATTACCCGTGAATCATGGAATAGGGTAGGCGGCAGCAGCACCCAGCGCGCCATACCCTGCCGGACATCTAGCGGTTGTAGGGAAGTTTTCCCAGCAGAGTGGCCATCATGCAGGTGCCGCTGACGCCAGCAAAGGTCAAGCCAGCTCCCACAAACCCGCTCAGGAGCAAAAAGGCAGGAGATACAAAGGCTCCCAGCAAGGTACCGGTTAATACCAAGGTTCCAGCAATAATTTGCACCTGCCGCATGATGCTAATGGGAGCGTTGGGATTGACAACGGTGGCTTGCCCAGCCGCTTTCCAAGCCTGTAGGCCGCCATCTAGATGGATCACCTCCGACCACTGATCTGCAAAGAGGCGCTTAGCAGCTTCGGCAGAACGGTTACCGGTTTGGCAATAGAGCACCACGGAGCGATCGCCCTTAGGGAGTTGTTCAGGCTTAAAATTCGATAAGGGCAACGAGTAAGCATTAGGAATATGTTCACCGCGATATTCACTACGTTCTCGTACATCCACAAGCAGGACGCGATCGCTCTCCAGTTCTTGCTGAAGGGTATAAGCGTCAATGGTTTTCAGGGAAGGGGTTTTAAGGATCGTCATAGAAATAATTGAAGTTCAAGGTAAACAACAGAACAATAGACGCACGAGAAACCAAGTTAACCTTGGCGCAGAGTCGTCACGGCATTGCCACACTTCTGGTTAGCAGGAACAGCTTCAGCAATCTTTTTAGGATCGGGTAAGTTAAGGTTATTCATCAAGGTCACAAATTGATCGCGATCGTGACCTGCAAGTCGCGGATTGTAGCGCTTCTCTTCGCCAATGGTGGACACCGTCTGGCCGCGATAGTCGTGCCCTGGATACACCAGCGTGTCATCCGCCAAGGTAAATAGCTTCTGGGTGATGTGGTCGTACAGCGTGCCCGCATCCCCACTTTGAAAGTCCGTACGTCCACAGCCGCGAATCAGCAGAGAGTCACCGGTCAACACGCGATCGCCGTTGATCCAATAGCTCATGTGACTGTCGGTGTGCCCTGGAGTGGCGATCGCCTGAATGACAATACTCCCCACATGAACGTTTTCTCCATCAGCAATGTGGCGATCGGCACAGGCAGCCTCGGCCCGCTCCGGCACAATGCCCTTACATGCCGTCAATTGGCGTAGCTTGCCGGTGCCGGTGATATGGTCGGCGTGGATATGGGTTTCCAAACAGTAGCGCAGCGTTAGATGGAGCTCGCTTAGAAGTTTCATATCACGCTCCACCTGCTCCAACACTGGGTCTATGAGCACGGCGTCTCCAGTTTCAGGATCCGCCACCAAATACGTATAGGTACTCGTCTCTGGGTCGAAGAGTTGACGAAACAACATAGAGAATCTCCTAACTAAGGCATCTAAATCATCGGCGGCAGTTATCTGGAACTATTCCGTCCTTTGACTAATTTAATTATATAGCTATGTAGTAATAAAATGTCAAGGAAGACAGTACGGGATTCACCATCTGCAGATCTAGATGGCCGTCCACCCAAGACCCTCTAAAATCAGGGCAGTACCGACGATAGGCAGCAAGGCATGAACCCACAGCATTGGCAGGCAGGACAGCGACTCACTCAAGCTTTCATGGCGGTCGTTCTAGCGATCGCCCTGGGATTAACCAGTTGTGCCATTCCTCAAGTTCAGGCTGAAGATCGGCTGTTTCTCCCTCTCGCTGTCGATATTTTGGGTCACTACCAGCTCCCCGCCACCGTCGTAGACGATACCCCAGTGGGAGGCTTGTCTGGGATCACCTATGATCGTCAACGCGATCGCTTCTATGCCATCTCCGACGATCGCAGCATCCTTGCCCCAGCTCGCTTCTATACCCTAAAGATGGCGATCGGCACCGATGGGGAAGGCACACCGACGCTCGACCAAGTCACCGTCGAAAACGTCACCCTGCTGCACAACCGTGAAGGAGAGCTCTTTGCTGCCAACACCATCGACCCAGAAGGCATCGCCCTCTCGCCGCGATCGTCTGTTTTTATCTCCAGCGAAGGCAGCGATCGCCAAGCCATTCCGCCCTCAGTGCAAGAATTTGACCTGGAAACCGGTGAGTGGCTCAGCCAACTGCCCATCCCCGATCGCTACCTACCGCAGGACGTCGATGATCAACCCCAGGGCGTGCGCGACAACCTTGGCTTTGAAGCCCTGACGATTAATCCCGGTGGCTACAGCACCGCCTGGCTAGAACCCTTTCGCCTGTTCGTGGCTACCGAGTCAGCCCTACACCAAGACTTGCAGCCCAGCCAAACCACCTCGGAACTCGAACGCCTCCTCAATGATGACCCCGACAGCACCCAGAGCCGCAACCGCTTTCTGCACTATCTGGTCGGCGATGGTCAATCCACCCTCATTGCCGAGCACCTCTACCTTCTCGATACCGATCCGCCCAATACCGTCATCCATGGCCTGGTGGAACTGATCACCCTCGACCAAGCCGGTCATTTCCTTAGCCTAGAACGCACCCTCGGTCTGGCGGGATTTGGCGCAACATTGTTTCAACTGGCCACCGGTAGCGCCACCGACATCTCGGGTCTAGAATCGCTCAGCGCCTCGGTTGATGGCATCGAAGCCATTCGCAAACAGCCCCTCTTCGACCTCACCACCCTCGATCTCACCCTCGACAACCTCGAAGGCATGACCCTCGGGCCCCGCCTCCCCGACGGTAGCCAAAGCCTGATCCTCATCAGTGACGACAACTTTGATGAGGCCCAAGTCACCCAGATTCTAGTCTTGCGGCTGCGGCAAGCCTAGTCATAGCCTAAGTTTGCAATCAACTCAACGATCCGGCGTTGCTGAATAGCGGGATGCTTCCGCAGCCTGTTGCATGGCGTCGGTGCCAGCGCTCCCGCCTAGACACCTGCCTGGGTCGCTCCTGTGACGATTTGAATTTTCAATAAAGTTATACGGACTCCAACGACTAAAAAGTCTTTTACATTAAATCTAGGTTAACGTGAGGTTATGGGTGCTTCTTCGGATGCACCTGAAATTGGACAACCTTAATCCCTGGAAATTGAATTAGGATGAAGCTAAAAAACATATATCTTGAACCGCTTCTCAGCTTACTGCTGCTGACAGATTTAGGGTTTATTGTGGCCCATGTCATTGCATCTCTCTTGCCAGTGCCCAATGACATGTTTTTTCTAGATCGCGATCGCTCCTATCCAGAAATGTTCCAGTACATTAAATTCTTCTGGATTGCTATTGTCCTAATTTATTTAGGATTAAAGCAGGGAAAATCTTATCTTGCTTGGTCAGGTTTCTTTACGTTTTTGCTGCTCGATGATTATTTTGGGCTTCATGAAACGGGCGGTGGCATGATAGCTTCACAGCTAGGCTTTACAAGGTGGCTAGCCTTAAGACCTGTTGACTACGGAGAGATGGTGTATGCTGCGTCTGCGGCGCTGCTGTTCTTTGTCATCATTGCACTAACGTACAAAAGCGGTTCGGCCGAGTTTAAACGCTTTAGCCAAAGAACCCTATGGCTTATGGCAATCTTCGTCTTCTTTGCAGTAGGTGTCGATATGGTTCACGTCATGACGACTAGTTTCCCTCAGCCCCTGATTAGTTTTCTCTTGGAGAATACCTTAGCGATCGTTGAGGATGGCGGTGAAATGATGGTTTTGAGCCTCATCATGTATTATATCTTTGCTCAAATTCCTAAGACTGAAGATAAGAGCCAGAAATACTATCCTGTACGTTCTAAAGAACCATCTGCGTTCTAAAGAATCATCAATCCATTAAATAACGTGAGTTCGGGTTAAGGGGATTTTTCAGCCTGTTGGATGAAAGAATCAAGATCTCAGCCCAAGAGAGAAAGAGGCTTTCAGCTTATCCCGAACTCAGGTTAAATAAACTGACTCACCTTTAGCGATCGCTTCGCTGCTGCGGCATCAGGCGTTGCTGAATCGCGAGAGGCTTGGCGCTAGCGAACCGTGAGCGTCTCGCTCACCCTTCATTCACAAGGCAGGGTGAGCATCTTGCTCGCATTCCGATTCCATAGCCTCATTCAGCAACGCCCGGCATCATGCTGCCATTCAGCAACACCTCGATAGGTTTGCTCTGCTTTTTGACGTTCAAGACAATCGCTACAATCGCTACAGATGGTGCCGGCACTAGCGAATGAACGATAGGTCAATATTGCCGAAATGTAGACAGAGGGCTAGGTTCATAGTTTCAAGTACCTGAACGAGCCACTGCACCGTCCCCTGTTCACAGCTTTCATAATGGTTGAACAAAATTGAGAGGCGGCGTTCTAGATAGGGCTTCACCTTGCGGCAAATGAGCACAATCTTCAGCAACAGCCCAGCCGTGACCACCGGGCCGAGGTTGCTGATCAGATCCATGAACACAAAATGTCGGGGATTTTGGGGACTTTCGACCACCAAGAAGTTCAGGAGCTGGCTACAGGTGCGCACCACCAGGAAATCACTGAGACGGCGATCGTCATTTTCCGGTGAGGCAACTCGGAGCTGTTGATAAAGCTGATTGCTAAACTGCCGAGCCCCATAGTCGCCATCGACGGATGATGTGATGTATTCAAACAAATCATTCTTAAACAATCGGTAGGACGGCGTATGCTGGCTGCGGGCCATAAACCCTTGGGCTAGGTCGCGATAGGTATTGGAGCCATCTACGCGCCCTAGATAATGCTTTAGCGCTCCCCCTAAGGCGCGATCGCCCAGGAGAGTAGGATTTGGCACCGTTGGTGCAGCGATCGCAGCGGCGGTGGGAGACATTGTAGGCGATCGCCGCACCATCGACGTTACATAGCGGCTCAGGTCTACTTCAAACTGGCGCTGACGTTCCGCTTGGAGCTTGCGAACGGTAGATTTTTGTTCTGAAACGCTATCGTCATTCAGCAAACAATGCTCGTAGAGGTAGGGATAGCGAGGAATCAACATGCCTAAATCTTGGGAACCAGAGCTACTGGGCTCTAGGTGTTCGCTCAAGACCCTGGCCAAGCGCCGGAGGGTGAGGCATTGCTCGGTGCTGGTGAAATCAACCACCAAGTCTTGCAAGCGGCGGGTGCTGCGAGAGCGATAAAGCCCTCCTGATGTTGGCCGCCCTTGCACTTGATCGAACAGGCCAATCAAGTCCAGCACGGCGGGCTGAAACTGCGATCGCGCCTGCCAGCGGTTAATTAAAATGTGGCAACAGCGATTCACCACAAAGCGAAACTCTTCATCAGCCGAGCCCGAACAAACAATCTGCGCTAGGGCCTTGGATATCTCGCGATCGCTGTAGGCTCCACCATCAATGAATAGTGCCTTGAACCGCTGAATTAGGGCTTCTGGCGGTTCGCAATCAACCCACTGCAAGAAGTGGTCATACAACGCCTGTTCGCTAGATTCAATCGGTCTGCTATAGCTGCTCATGAGCTGAGTGGACAGAACGAGCTCGTTCTGGAGTGAGGGTGAATGATCGTAATCTAAATAGCGAAGGTGTTTTAGCTCAACCTGATGGTGGGAGAAGCGCTCATTAATTTAACTCAAGTCAGATCCTCATGACTATACCCATGTGATGATTGACAAGAGCGGCTGAATTAAGGTTTAGAAGATGATGTTAGGAATAATCGTGCCCTATATGGTACTACAGCAGAGGGTAACCTCAGGGTGATCACGGTCATATCATCGGTTAAATCTATCCAAAAATGATGATTTTTTAGTGAAGACTCCGTGAAGTTGCGGAGATGATCAATGAGGGGTAGATGAACCTTTCGATCTTCAAGACCATCAGCACCCTGCTCTAGGCCTCCAGAGGGGCGGTATGATAGCACCTAGATTATGGGTCGTACGGATTGGAGAGTGATTCACCTTGACGATCGCTCCTTGACGATCGCTCTCCAGTCCTTGGGCTGCGGGGCATGTTCACCCTTCGCTACTGTCGCTACGCTTGCTACTGTTGTCCGTTGTTGCAATCTCTATGGTCAAACCCTTTACCCTGGCCGATCTCGATGCGCTCCTGCCATCTGCCATCTGCCCATCTAGCCTGGATCTACATCAGGCGATCGCCCATGTGACTACCGATAGCCGTGCCCTACAGCCGGGGGATCTGTTTGTGGCGCTGCGGGGCGATCGCTTTGATGGCCATGACTTTGTGGCCCAGGTGTTAGCCCAGGGGGCGATCGCAGCGGTGGTGGATCAGATTCCCCCAGGGTTGGAAGCCGCGCCGTTGTGGGTGGTGCCGGATACCCTGGCGGCCTACCAAGCCTTGGGTCGCGGTTGGCGGCAGCGTTTCCCAGGGCCCGTCGTGGCGGTGACGGGGTCGGTGGGTAAAACGACGACGAAGGAGCTGATTGCGGCGGTGCTGGGCACCCAAGGCGCGGTGCTGAAAACCCGCGCGAACTACAACAACGAAATTGGCGTCCCCAAGACGTTGCTAGAACTGACGGCGGCGCATCAGTTTGCGGTGGTGGAGATGGGGATGCGGGGGGCGGGGGAAATTGCCCTGTTGACCCACATTGCCCAGCCCGATATTGCGGTGATCACCAATGTCGGCACGGCGCACATTGGTCGCCTAGGCTCGGAGCAGGCGATCGCCGATGCCAAGTGCGAACTGCTGGCCAACCTCCGTCCTGATGGCATAGCCATTCTCAACCACGACAACCAGCGGCTGATGGACACGGCCACTACGGTCTGGAACGGTCGCGTCCTCACCTACGGTCTGGACGGGGGCGATCTCCAGGGGGAATGGACAGCTCCTGAACAACTGCGGGTGCAGGGGAAGGCGATCGCTGTGCCGTTGCCCGGTCGCCATAATGCCATCAACTACCTCGCGGCCCTGGCTGTGGCCCAAGCAGTGGGTATGGATTGGACAACCCTCGGTGACGAGGTGCCGGTGACCTTACCCGAGGGGCGATCCCGTTGCCATAGCTTGCCCCAGGATGTGATGGTGCTGGATGAAACCTACAACGCGGGGGTAGAATCCATGACCGCAGCTCTGCAATTGCTAGCGGATACGCCCGGTCAGCGCCGCATTGCCATTTTGGGAACCATGAAAGAGCTGGGAGAGCGATCGCCCGCCCTCCACCAGCAGGTGGGTCAGGTGGCCCAGCAGCTCAAGCTAGACCAGGTGCTGATCTTGGCCGATCCTGAGGAACGAGATGCATTGATTGCCGGCGCTGGATCGATTCCCTGCCATGCCTTTGAGACCCATAAGCAGGTGATTGACTATCTCCTAGACAGCGTTCAACCCGGCGATCGCTACCTACTCAAGGCATCTCGGGCCGTGGGGCTAGATCAGGTGGTCAACGCGCTGCTGACCCAGTGGTCGCCCCCAGCATGACCATTGCCCAGATCCTGATGATTGCGTCAAGATAAAGACGCAGAGGATTAGTCAGATGATGGGGACGCAGTATGGTCTTGATTCGAATTCCAAAACCCTGGCAGGTGATCGACCAGCCAGTCACCGCTGAAGCCGCCTTCTGGGGACGGCGTAAGTTTATGAAATCTATGATTGGTCTGGGGGCGATCGCTGCCGCAGCGCCGCTCACAGCCTGCCAAGCCTCCACCCAGCGCGATCGCGATCCCTTAGCAGGGGTGCAGGATCTCAATGCCGTAGCCAATGCCAACTTTCGAGAGGGCGATCGCCCGATCACCGGCCGTCAAATTGCCGCCACCTACAATAACTTCTACGAATTTGGCGGCACCAAGTCCATCTGGCAAAATGCCCAGGCCTTACCCACCAATCCCT
This sequence comes from Leptolyngbya sp. CCY15150, assembly GCF_016888135.1. NCBI lineage: Bacteria > Bacillati > Cyanobacteriota > Cyanophyceae > Leptolyngbyales > Leptolyngbyaceae > Leptolyngbya > Leptolyngbya sp. CCY15150. Next base: position 140,852 of record NZ_JACSWB010000289.1, on the reverse strand, counting down.
GGACGCTGAACGTCGGCGGTTTGGTCAAGAATCCTACCACCTACGGCTTAGAAGACCTGCTCAACTTTCCCCTAGAGGAACGGGTCTACCGCTTCCGCTGTGTAGAAGCCTGGGCCATGGTGGTGCCCTGGATTGGCTTCCCCATGAGCCGCATCTTAGAGGCCGTGGAACCTAGCAGCGACGCCAAATACGTCCGCTTCACCTCCTACTACGACTCCGAGGTGACCAAAGGCCCAGGTCTGCGTTCGTCGTTCCTACCCTGGCCCTACACCGAAGGGCTGCGCATCGAAGAAATGGCTAACGACCTTGCCTTTTTCGCCGTGGGAGCCTATGGGCAAACCTTGCCGAAACAGCACGGTGCTCCTATTCGCATGGTGGTGCCTTGGAAATATGGCTTTAAGGGTGCCAAGTCGGTGGTGGGCATTGAGTTTGTGGCCGAGCAGCCCGCCACGTTTTGGAACACCATCAACGGCAACGAATACAAGTTTGAATCGAATGTGGAGCCGGATGTCCCCCATCCCCGCTGGTCGCAAGCGACAGAACGCTTGGTTGGCCCTGGCTCTGAGTTTTCCTGGGAACAGCAGCCCTCTCTGCTCTACAACGGCTATGCCGACTACGTCGCCGATCTGTATGCCTAACTGATCTGTATACCTAGCCGGTTTCTAGAGCTAGCGGATCTGTGGATCGCACCAAGGTCTAGCCCTCTTGAATCCCGCTTGGAAAAAAGGAGATCACATACCGTTTCTCACCTTATCCCTCCTTGGTTATTCTCGAACCCAAGGAGGGCAATTTCTTATTCTTCCGTCAGATATTTTAGCAGTCATGACAAGAATTCGTCTGCCTGTGGTAGAGGTTTCGAGCTTCCTTCATCAACCCAAACGATAGGCAGGCGATCGCTCTCCCCAACCTAGCGACAACCACGCAGCCGAAAATATACTGGCAAGCAAGCTCTCTATCTGACTGATACAAGAGCGATCGCGCAAGCCTGTGCAAACTCATGGGCATGGTAGAGACTAACAACCCCATTGACCCGTCGCTAAAAATCTCCCAGCTTCAACGAAGAGGCTTTGTACGATTGTTGCACAACGGGATTATTAGACCGTACCTCACATATCACTGCCAATCTGTTTAGGACGAATCTCAAATTCAGAACGCGCACGGAAGAAACAGGCCTCAAACTCAAAAAAGAAATTAGCCTGTCCTAAAATCAAAGGCACATTAGTTGCTTGTGTCCAGGCAAATGCAAGGTTAACTGTTGGGAATGAACTGACTTGAGCATCAACAACGACTGCACGAGCTTCAAATCGAGCCAAGTTACCTGCTAGTACAACCGAGAGCGTTTCATTCTCCCAAATTAAACCTAGCTGTAGTCCTAACTCGTATGGCAGAACATTAACGCTTGCACCTGTATCTAGTAAGCCTTCAGCATCCAAGGATTGATTATTCAGGCTAAATGTTAATGGCAAATACGGCATTCTATCGACCATACCAAGACTGCTGTCAATAATCTTGTATGGAAATCTTTGAGGATCAGCCATTCTGTTCTTGCTGCTTTGTCGCTAGAAGATTCATTAAAACATTGGCAGCTTCTGAGCAATTATAAGGCGACCAGACAGGATACTCTTGGTTCGCAACAAAGAAGTTTGCGTCTTCTGCCTGAACTAGCTCTGTGGCAAGAAACTGCATCAATCGAAGCTTGTCGATTTTTGGAAGCTCCTGAATTTGTGACATAAGTTCAGCTAATGTCATTGGAAGTCTCCCCATACAAGGGCTGATAAAATAAAACGATCGCTCTCTCATATTAACCTGGCGATCGCCTCCAGGGTTGTGCCACCTTGATAGATTGTGAATGGCTGTTTTCTCTGCGTAGGATGCTGCGGAGATTGGTTAGTGACAAATGCCTGTGATGGAGTTTTGAGCTTCCTTCATTCTTTAAGCCTTTAAACCTATTTCTGTAGCCTTGCCCAAACAAATCCAGACCCCAATCCTTGTACCCGCGCCATCTGAATCCATAACAGGGTCATGTGTTCCAGATGCAAACTCATGGACAGGTTTCCTACATCAACGGGTTCCCAACCTAATTCCTGGCAAAGCGTAGAAACGGTTTGCTTGGCTATCCCATCATTACCTGCGATCAACATCGCTGGTTTCAGGTCGCCATAGCCTGGATAAATATTGTCCTCAAAGTTCTCAAATCCGTAAATGGTGAATGCCTTAACGACCCTGGCAGCAGGAACAAAGCTCTGGACAACCTCAGCACCCGATCGCTCACTCTTCAATCCATGAGTCAAATTTGCGCCCACTGGGTTGGTGCAATCCACTAAAATTTTGCCCTCTAGCGCAGAACTAACCTCTGACAGAGCCGCTTCATTGGCTGTAAACGGCGTGGCTAAAAACACAACCTCTGCTGATTTCACGGCTTCGAGCGGTGGCTCCACCTTAAAACTGGCATTGCGGCTTAAAGCAGCTTGTACGGATGGAGAATTCGGGTTCCGGGCGGCGATCGTGACTGAATGTTCCAGCTTTTGCAGATGATCTGCTAGGGGAGCCCCCACATTGCCAACTCCAATAAAGGTAATCTTCATTACTTTCTTCATTATGTTCCTCATTACCGTCCCAGGGCTTCAATTACTGCCTTTGCTGTTTCTGCGCCCGAAAAATTCTGCTGCCCGGTAATCAGGTTGCCATCTCGCACAGCAAAGCCCTTCCATAAACCGGCCTGAACGTAATTTGCCCCGATATTTTTTAGTTCATCTTCTATTCGCCAAGGCATCAGATGCTGATCGCGCGGCAAAAGATTCATCTCCCAAACGGCTTTATCTGCAAAATCTTCTTCCACATTGGCAAATCCCGTGACAGTCTTTCCTTTTGCTAAATACTCCCCATTAGAAAGCTTGGCGTAGCGCAGAATCGCAGTGCCGTGGCAAAGGGCACTGGCAATTTTGCCCATTTCATAAAATTGAACGAATTTATCATGCAAAGCGGTTGCTTTCTCAAAGGTAAACATGGGGGCTTGCCCACCTGCTACAACGATCGCATCAAACTGCGCCACATCAATTTCATCAACTGAGCAGGTACAGTCAATCATGCTAACGAGATTTGATGTCGCAATAAATCCCATGCTGATTAGATCAGAGGCCGAGTAACCGGATGGATCGCGAGGATCAGACATGGCATCGGGTTCGCACTTGCCACCCTCTGGGCTAAATACTTCAACGCTGTAGCCCACCTCCGTCAATTCGTAGTAAGAATGGGTCAGTTCACTCCACCAAAACCCAACGGGCCAACCTGTGGTTACGGACACGGCTGGATTGGAAATGACGATCGCTACCCGCTTTTTGTGGTTGGGGTTCACCGAGTTTACATTCTTTAGACTCATTAGGCGCTTCCAAGTTACACAAATCCATCCTGGATCGGTCATGATAGATTTGTCCAATGGATAATTGATATGACCAATATTCACCACATCAATTTGGCAGGGATTGATCTCAATCTGCTGGTCGTGTTTGATGCGTTGATGACGGAGCAAAACGTCACCCGTGCCGGAGAACGAGTTGGATTAAGTCAACCGGCAACCAGTAATGCTCTAGCTCGACTACGAAGTTTAGCCAAGGATGGCTTATTTACTCGAACGGCTGCCGGACTTCGCCCCACACCCACCGCGATCGCTCTGCATCAACAATTGCGCCCCGCGTTGCAGCAAATTCAAGTGGTGCTTCTGGATCAATCCACGTTTGATCCAGCAACGAGCGATCGAGTTTTTGCAATTGGCATGTCTGATTATGTAGAATTCACCTTGCTGCCACACTTGATGCAAGCGATACAGACCCTTGCACCTCAAATCAGTGTGCAGATTCGATCCGGCGATCGTCAAAAATTACTGTCTCTACTGGATAATGGTGAAATTGATCTGGCTTGTGGTGTGTTTCCTGAAAAAATTGCGTGGCATCAGGAACAATTGCTATTACAAGAAAGCTATGTTTGCGTCTGCCGTAAAAATCATCCCATCATTGGCAGTTCTCTCTCTTTGGAGGAGTACCTATCAGTTTCTCACTTGCTTGTTTCGGTCAAACAAGATCGTATCGGAAGGGTAGATACACTCCTTGCTGAACAAAATCTGAAACGACACATTGCTCTTTCAACTCCCCATTTTCTGACTGCACCCTTTATTCTGGCGCAGACTGATTTAGTTGCCACCTTAGCCTATCGGGTCGCCCTTGCCTTTGTAAATAATCAACAGTTGAAACTACTACCCCTGCCGTTCGCGATTTCAAACTTTTCAGTGTTTATGCGTTGGCATCAGTCTACTGAAACTTCCCCAGCTTGCCAATGGTTGCGATCGCTTGCATTATCGATCGCATTAAAAGTAGATAAGACAATTTCAGGAACTATCTAGGGCTTGCTTTAAGGAATTTACGACCATGGTGCGTTCCCAAAAATCTATCCGTGAGGTGGTAGGAGTTGCAGTAGGGAACGCACCCTACAAGATCAGCGATCGCACTTATCTTACTTATGGTGCTCAAGTCGGCATATCTTACAGCTCATTTGAATTGAACCTTTCCGCCTAATGATTCAAATCAGCGGCGACAGATGACCTTTAACTCAGTACCAGTGGCCCGGAATTGTCCGCTTCATTTGAGTTGTTAGTCTGCTTCGGCACCAATGTGCAAAGTTTTCAACAATTGCTCTGCGACATCAATTAGCTGATATACAGACTCTTGCGTAATTTGGGTTGCTTTGAAGCCATGAGCAATTGCATTACGTAATGAAAGCGCATCCATAAGTAACTGGTATTCAGGACGTGAAATCACACCCTCAGTCACTAATTGTTTTACTAAATAAAGCGAATCAAGTCTTTGCAAACTCATTCCCTCATGCTCTGCAACCAGCCTTAAAGTTGCCTCAACAAGAGACCAGGAATAGAGGATTGCTGATTCTGGGTGTTGTGTTGCAAGTTGCCTTGCTACTTGAAGTCTTGTTTCTATTTCAGACTGTTGAAGAGAGCTTTCAGCTCTTGAAGAATATACAACGTCCTCTGGATTGGTCATCACTAACTCAAATCGCCAACCAGGATGCTGTTCCACAGATTGGGCTAGATTCTGCAAATACTGCCTAGAGGAGGAATTAAGTGAGCGACGTGACTTCACTTCAATAATCACAGCTTCATCTCCCCGCCGCACGATCATATCAGGGCGATAATTTCTAAGAAAATCAGGTAGGTCTTCAGGGTTTGGATGAAAAGAAATCTCGTATCCCTTGTCACGATATTCTTCCGCTAGTTGAAGTAATCGCTCTCTTTCTAGGTTTGCAGTTGGGGTTGCCATCAGATCAGTACCTCTTGGTCAGGAGCCTCAATTACGACAATATGCAAGAATTCGTTTCCACGAGAAAAACCTTCTGCTAGGGTTGAGGTCATGTTTTCTACTTTAAAGTTACCTGACAAATTTCGCTTCCTGACAAGAACGTCAGTGACTTGATCATCGTCAATGTAGGCTAATCCAATTATGGCATCCTGAATTGGCTTGACAATATTGTCCACATCTATAGCAACAGAATCATAGAAATAGGTGATTTGCAGCATGATTAGACCTGTAGCTGCTTTTTGCCCTGGTGACCAATATTTCTCTGCCTCTTGCCGTACCACTATTTTCCAGGCTCTAAGACGTTCACGCCTGCGAGTCTGTTGTGATACGGGTGGTCCATCCACTATGAACTCAAATCTCGTCAACGTGCTTTCAACTAAAAGATATGGATGATTTTATACGCCTGTGAGCGGTACAACTACCTCTTCGAAAGGTTGGGCAGGCTAACGCCTGAGTTCAGCGGCATTTGAGGCGACGCCCGTTTCTGCGGCAGCAAAAATGGGTGGCGGGTCAAATGTCCGCTGCAACGATTTGTTATGCGAAATACCGGCACATGAAATCACGGATATCTCGAATCATTGCAGTGACATCCTCGGATGTGAATTCTCCCCAATTCCCATGTGCCGCATTGTTCCTTATATCCGCTAAAGCCGTCACTTTCTTTTGAATTAATTTGTTGTAGGCGCCAACTTTAGCGAGCTCCGAATTCATCCAATCAAGCTTGGGACGATCAGGAAGCGTTACGTTGTGTTGTCCACAAAGTTTTCTTAGGCCATCTTCCAGAACACTTCCAGCGACTACGGCAGCCGGCTGAAAATATCCAGACGAATGGAGTTGTTCAGCTTGGTCTAAAAACTCATCAAAGACCTCCGCCTCTATGAGTTGCTTGATAGAGAAAAGCGCTTCTTTCTCGAAGTCATCGATGGCGGCGAGCAACACACCATAAGCCTGCTCTACATTCGGCCACTTGGGATAACTAGGAAACTGTTCATTCAACCTCTTGTAATGGGCACTATCTTCGCCAAAAACCCGCCCGAATAGACTAAGGCAACTCGTGAGCCAACGGTTGGCGATCTGCACATCAACAAAATCACTAGTCATGTGCCCTGCGGACGGAGATCTCCGTGTTCGCCTGACTTCATCTCCCAGAGCGCGTAACTCCGCGAGCCTGTCGGCAATTCTTTGTTCAACGCTCAAAGATCTCCCCTTTTCGCATAACAACTTATTAGATCGATCCAATCTGCCTATATGCCTCCTACTAGGTGAATAGGCAGATTATTTGCTGTCTATTCACCCTCTAGGGGTAGATAGGCTTCGAGTAATCTGCATAATAGCCCTCTGCAGGGTAGATAGACAGCAAAGATCTGCATATCTTCCATTTTGTTGTTTAAGTACTCACGTATTGCTAGCGTTGTATTTGATACTTGTCCGTGGAGTTGTTATCGAGCATCTTCGTTCCGATCGCCACCCAACGCCACCCCCAAAGAGTCGAAGCAGATGCGCCGATCGGTTGAGCGATGAGGGTGTATTTGTTCGCTAATGATCAGGACTTACGATCGCTTTTCTGCCGTCGGCGATTGGTTTGCACTAGGGACTGATCGATGGGCGCACCGGCCCGAGGAATCACTTGGAACTGGCGATCGCTCTCTAGCTGCTTGAGTTCGGTATAGTCCACCCAATGGATGCAGTCTACAGGGCAGGTATCGATTGCCTCTTGCAGAATCTCCTCCGAATCCGCATCCTGACGAATCACCCGCGATCGCCCATAGTCTGGCTCGATATAGAACGTATTGCGGGCCACATGGGCGCAGTGCTTGCAGCCAATGCAGGTGACCTCATCCACATAGACACCCTTCTGGCGCACCAGACCGCCCAACTCCGGCTCCAGCCCCGTACGTTCTGGCGCATTGCGCAGATGTCCGCCCAATTCTGGCTCTAGACCCGTTTGGGAGGAATCGGGGGCGATCGCATTCATCTCTGAGAAGGATTCATCCATGCCTACACTCCATAATCATCGGGTTTGGGTCTAGATGGCTCCAGACCCCTAGTAGATTATTAGCCTACCAAATAGCTGTGGGGCACAGAAACCCGCACCCCACAAGTCTTTGTCCTATTCACAGTGAGACGACCAACATGGCCTACGCCGTCCAGCGCTGGAGCACCAAGCGAATGGAACCATCTGCATTCTGCTGCTCTTCAGACACTTGGAAACCTTGCTGAGCGGTTTGTCCAAGCACGGTGTGGTAGGCATAGCGCTGAGAAATGCGGTTCAGGAAGCCATCCACCGATAGGGGCTGTTGCCAATATTGCAGATCCGACACCAGCTCGTAGTGGTTGCCATTCCAGCTAAACCCGACGTCATAGCCATTGTTTTGCTCAATGACGACAGCGGCGGTGTGGGTTTGTCCTTGGTAGCCTCGCACCGGCGCAGGGCCAGACTTCCAGTCGATTTTGAGGTCTTCTAAGGCAGCCTGGAGGGCGGTCAAATCACGAAGCTGAGTCTTAATTTGGCTAAAGTGTGACATAGGAAAAAGCTCGATAGTTAAACGCTAATAATGAACAACACAATCAACACAAAACGGTCAGCGATCGCTTACCACTGGCTATGACTGACTTGGGCAGCAGCAACATCAGCCTGCGTAGACACCTGCAGAGATGGTTGAGCAAAAAACTCTGACGTCTCCTCTTGTTGAACGACGCGCCCTAGCTTTTCCTCAATCGCAGCGGTGACCTCTGCACAGGAACGACCCACAATGCCAGTGACGCGCTCTTGCACTCGCCCATCGGGATAGATAATGAACTCTAGGGTTTCCATCAGTCTTTACAAGCCTTCTGCGCTAAGCCTACAACTCAATGATGTGCCGACGGCACACATGGAGCTTGAACGGTTCATTAGGGGAGTCACGTCTAGCAGCGATCGCCCCAAAGTAATCTTTCGTATTAAGACGTTGGAGGATGTTAGAAATCTTCGCAAAAGATGAGAAGTTCCCTCATTTAGTGTTAGTGTCGCTTAACTTCCAACTTCAGTCAAGGTGAGATGGAAAAACCTAGGGTTTCTCGCCGTGGTGGGGCCTATTATGGGGCGATCGCATTGGACAGCGCCTAGGCCAGGGGTTAAGGCCGTTTAGACTCTAGTGTCAACCCAGTATTCATAGAGAAAAGCTTGGGATCGTCCCCAGGAAAAAGTAATCAGGCAATGCTCAAGCCTGATAAACAGAGGATTGAGCGAAGCTGAAACCCGACAACTCAGCTCCATTACAGGAGAAGAGGGTTGAGCGAAGCCGAAACCCGGTCACCCAGATCTCTTCATAGGCCCTACCTACTGGCCATCTAGCTCAGGCATCACCGTTTCAGGCGTAGAGACCGGTTCCTCATCCAGATCATCCTCAGGCGTCTGCACCGTTTGAATCACGTAGGGTAAACAGGCTCCGCGCAGACCTTGGCGAATGCGTTCTGGAGTATCGGGAAACAGGACAAACAGGGGACGGGTATCGTCGGTGCCTTCGCTGAGAATATGCTTATAGCGCGAGGGCATCAGCCACTCATACTCTTTGTCTAACCAAATTTGGGTTTGCCGCCAGCGGGCCAAAAGATCCGAAAAATCTTCGTAGGGGCGATGGATGAAGATGAACACCTCCACTCCCGTTTTCACCTTCCATTCTGGATCGCACATCAACACCGCCACATCACAGGGCAGGCGGATCACATCTCCAGGGGCGATCGTGGTGCCCGTTGTTCCGGAAGCCGGCACAGCATTACGAGTACGCACCAAGGGCAGCGGGATGGGAATCACGCTCTCCTTAGGGCGGCGCATACTGGGAATCATTTCTAGGTAAGGGCGATACTTTTTGAACAGGGCGATCGCTCCGGCATGGTTGCTGTAGGCAGCGAGTAGTGTTTCATAATGAGATTGCCGAATGCTCATAACCTCTCCTGTCTGCTCCTATGCGCGGGGATTCGATCTCGTCCACCTGCATTCTAACCAGCCAACGGTTGAGCGACTATCCCCTGATGGGACGAGTCACGCTTGGCTAGGTGCATGGGTGCATCCCAGTTTTGCAAGTTGACCCACCCTTCGGGAAGCGCAAGCTCTACATCCCCCAACCCCTTCTCCCAAAAAAAGGGAGAAGGGGAGCCGGATTCAAAGTCCCTCGCCCGACTTGGGAGGGGGATTTAGGGTGAGGGCTATAAAAGTGGGATGCACCCAGGTGCATCCTCCACGCCGTGCCGAATCTGACTGTGTTAGTATTCTTAAAAAATCCCTAAACCAAATCTTTAGCATTTAGTCAATGGCCAAGGTACTGGTTCTTAATGCCTCATACGAACCGCTCAACATTACCAGTTGGCGTCGGGCGGTGGTGTTGTTGATTAAGGGAAAGGCCGAACAGATTGAACATAATGGCAAGATTGTGTACGCCGATCTTCCCTTGCCGACGGTGATCCGTCTTCGGCATTATGTGCGGGTTCCCTACAAAGAAATTCCTCTTACTCGTCGTAATCTGTTGCATCGAGATGGGCATTCTTGCCAGTACTGTGGCTATATGGGCGATGATCTCACCCTCGACCACGTGGTGCCGCGATCGCGGGGCGGCGTGGATACCTGGGAGAACATGGTGACGGCCTGTGTGCGCTGCAATGTCCGCAAGGGCAACCGCACGCCCAAGGAAGCCAATATGCCCCTGCGCCGACCACCCCACCGGCCCCACAGCAGCCTTTATTTTGAGGTGGTGAAGCAGGTGAAGAGCGGGGTTCACAAAGAGTGGCAGAAATATGTGATTGGTACTTGACCCCAGCGGTTTGATCCGACTGGGGTTTTCTGCAGGTGCTTTTCCCCAGGCGTTGATCATGCTGCCCCTGTTCTTTGATGGTCTCTGGTTAGGACTGGGAGAAGCAGGGCTATGAATGGTCTACGTTTTGTCTTAGTCTGAAGGAAGCTAACGATTGTTTAGATAAACGTTTTAGATCGCTATGGATGAACGCCTACTGGCTGTAACGTATCTCAGCATTTTGGTGGTGCTGCTTTTGGGGGGAAGCTGGTTCTTGGTGCGCCAAGTGTTACGAACCCGCCGGGTGGAAACGTCCTTAAGCAGACTGCAAGAGAAGCTCTCCAATGGTAAGGGAACGTCTCAAGACTATTACGAGCTGGGTGGGATTTTTCTAGACAAACGACTGTATTCTCAGTCGATTGTCCAGTTTCAGAAAGCCCTGAAATGTAAGGACTTGAAGGGCGCGGAGAATATTGCAGTGGTCTACAATGCCTTGGGGTTTTCCTATGCGGCCCAAGAGCAGTATGACCTGGCCATTCGCCAATATAAAGAAGCTCTCGACCAAACCCCAGATTATGTGACCGCGCTGAATAATCTGGCCTATGCCTACGAAAAGAAGCAACTCATCGCCCAGGCCCTAGAGACCTACGCTGAAGCGCTCAAGTATGACCCGACGAATTCGATCGCCAAACGGCGGGCTGAGTCGTTGAGTAAGCGCGTCACACCGTCCTCAGCCTCCTAGGGCGATCGCCCTTGGTTGCCCTTTACTGGGTCGGTAGGTCAAACAACACCGTGGTCATATATCGCTCTGCCCAAGCGTCGCCGAAGGCTTTTTCTAGCACTCGGCGCGTTTTGTCATTTTGCTGCTGTTGGCTGCAGTAAAGCTGCTGCCCAGCCAGCAGGTCGGCCTGGTGGTCGGGCGTAGATGGGGTGGCGATCGCCAACTGGCAGTGGAGTTCTAAGATCGCCCGCACGTGGGCCAAAAAGGCTTCTTCTTCCGCTGCATCGCTAGGACGCACAAAGAGGCAAAACTCTGAAAAGATATGCCCCCAGGGTGGTAGATCCCGAGGTTGGCTGAAGCTGGGGGCCGTGTAGTCTTGCAGCGCCGTTTGGTAATTGGCGGGCAGCGATCGCCGCAGAGCATCCGGATTAGCGGGCGGCGCAATGGGAGATAGGTCTACAATGGCAGCGCTAACCTGCCCGCGTCCGCCGACAATATCGGTACCAAACATCGGCAGATTGTAGTCTGGTCGCGGAAACATCACGCAGTGCAAAATATCCAGGGATTTGCCCACTTTGGCAAGTTCTAGGTGCAGTTTGCGAAACTCCCGAGTTTGATAACACTGGTTTTCAATGGTGAGCTTTTCTCCTTCCAAGCGTCCTTCCACATACCCCAGATCCTCCGGGAGTTGGTAGGGCGATAGGTCGAGATGGGTTTGCCAGACGTCTTCAATGCAGTGGGCTAGACGCTGAATCAGAGGATGTTGCTCTTGTCGAATGGATGTTGAAGAATTGGATGCCATAATACTTGAATCAAAAACTGCGAGCGTCATCGATGGGGGGCAATGGCAGAACCTTAGACCACACCCATGATCCGCACCAAATAGAGATATAACTGTAATTGGTACAGGGTGGCGCAGACTGCAAAATCAAGTAATGTTAATGTTCAGGGTTTTCAAGGCATCACCAACTGGCACATCCTTGCGGTCAAGGATAACCTGGAAAATCACCAACCTCAAAAGACTTATGGCAGGGCAGATACTAGGCGATCGCTATGAGGTGCAACAGCAACTGGGTAAGAAGTCAGGGCGCTGGACGCTGCTGGCTCGCGATCTCACCAATGAGGCGCTGGTTATCTTGAAGCTGGTGTTTGTAGACGACGAACTCAAGCCAGATGACCTCAAGTTGTTCAAACGAGAGGCAGAAGCGCTCAAGTCCTTGAAGCATCCTTCGACCCCAGAATATCTGGGTAGCTTTGAGATGGATTTGCCGATGAATGGCAAGGCTATGGCGCTGGTGCAGTCTTACATCCAGGGCAAGTCTCTGGATAGCTACCTAAAAGAAGGACGCAACTTTACAGAGCGGGAGTCGAAGCGCATTGCCCGAGAAGTGCTGAAAATTTTGGAGTATCTCCATAGCCGCCAGCCGCCGATTATTCACCGCGACATTAAGCCCAGCAACGTTTTGCTGGTCACCCATCCAGGGCGATCGAAAATTCAGGTCTTTTTGGTGGATTTTGGCTCCGTCAAGTCCCTGTCTGCCAGCGAAAACACCTCCCTCACCCTAGTGGGCACTCGCGGCTATATGCCACCGGAGCAGGTGGGCGGCCGCACGGTACGAGCGTCGGATATCTACGGGCTAGGGGTCACCTTAGTCACCTGTTTGACGGGCATCGAGCCATCGGAAATCCCTAGCCGAGGCATGCGCTTGGAGTTTGAGACAATTACCGACCTATCTCCCGACTTTACGACCTGGCTGAAGAAAATGGTTCACCCAGCCCTCGATCGCCGCTTTGCCACCTCCGAGGAGGCCATGGAGGCCCTGCGCCCGTTGATGTAGCTAGTACCGCAAGACAAAGAACGAAGACAGAAGAACGAAGACAGAAGAACGAAGACAGAAGAACGAAGATAGAAGAACGAAGATAGAAGAACGAAGATAGAAAAGCGAAAAGGAATTCATGCATATTGTTCCTACGCTGAGCTTGGGCATGCTCCTAGGGTTGCTCCCGCGCCTAGACCTAGCTGCAGGAGAAGCGTTGTAGGAGCTAGGAGACAGGCGTCAACGGGGGAGTGCTGGCACCCTACGATGCGGTTTTCAACAAACTCGGGCAACATGTTTAACCTGAGACTTGTTGGGCGATCGCTGCCTTGTCCTATCCAAAAACCAGCCTCCTGTATAATGTTGACCAGGATGCCTCTAGGGCATCGGATCCATCGTGGATGCTGGAATACTCGGGCATTAGGAGAAATCTATGTTTCCATTTAGTCTCGGTTGGCCTGAGGTCGTCATTATTGGAGTAGTGGCGCTAGTGATTTTTGGCCCCAAGAAAATTCCCGAATTGGGAGGGGCGATCGGCAGAACCCTACGGGGTTTCAAGGAAGAAATAGGAGGCAATGGGGAGCCTGACGACGACGACTCGGATACCACGATCTAGATAGCTGATCCACTAGGTCTCGGAGTCTCTAGGGCATGGCTAGGGCGTTTCGTTCTCGTTTTGGCGTTGACGAATAGCTTGCTGAAACCCTAGCACCACTAGGATATTCGAAAGCGTTAGGAAAAATTCTGCTCCGCCATGGAGCCAATCCACATTGGCTAGGGTTTCTCCATAGGCAATTTGCGCATAGATGCCAGCGGGAATGGTGACGGCGACGAAGACCAGGGTCATATAAAAGCCAATCAGCGCTAGCCGTGGCGTTTGCCCCGATCGCGTCAAAAACCATAAAAAGCCTAGGTAGGGAAAGAGCGATAGCGCAAACAGGGTTTCCTTGGACATCGGATGTTCTCACAACAGGTCAGGGATACAGCAATTGCCGCCCCGTCTCTGATCATGCCACGAATAGTGAACCCGAGTCGTCAATCCAATAGCCTCATGATGCAGGATGGGATGCTTGGTGCCACAGCTTTTGCGGCGCTGTCAACATTGGCAAGGGGCGATCGCCCGTGATCTCGCCAGACAGCAGGATGGATGGGACGAATGGCAAGGGAGCCAACGTTGGCTGCTGAAGTGGCTGATGGCGCGTCAGTATGAGCAAGCCTGCGGTCTAGTGCCCAGCGCATCCTGGGGGCAGTTGCAGGATCGTCTTGCCGCGATCGCCCAAGCTGATCCGGGGCTGATTCCGGCGGATTGGCTCATGGATGACCCCCAACCCAGCGATCGCCTGTGGCAGAAGCTCACGGCCGATCTATCCCAGCAGTCTCTAGACCCTAGTCTGCTAGCTGCTATCTATGAGCGATCGCCTCGGGGACAGGGTATGCCCGCAGAAGCGATCGCCCGTAAAGCTGCCCGCAAAACCGCCCGCAAAACTGACGGCGTGTACTACACCCCAGCGCCGCTGGTGCAGATGATGGTGCAGCAAACGGTGCAGGCCCGCCTGCGTCAGCCAGGGGCTGTTGTCCGGATCTTGGATCCGGCCTGTGGCTGTGGGGGCTTTTTGCTAGCCAGTCTGCAGGTGCTCCAAGCTTGGTATGGGCAGCAGTATCAGCAGCAATCCCCCCAGCATCCCGCTCTATGGACAGATGAGGATGGTCAGACCCATCTCACCCTAGAAGCGCGATCGCACCTGGTGCAGACCCATCTCCATGGCTTAGAGCTGGATGAGCAAGCCGCTGCGATCGCCCGTCTCTCCCTAGGGCTAGCTCTCCTCCAGCCGCCCACGCCCGACCCCCAAGTGCCCCTGGGCTTGATCCTGCAGCGGGCTGTGCAGGTGGGCAACACGCTCTTGCAGATCGACTGGCAGCCGCTCTTTCCTGCCGCCATGGAGCAGGGAGGCTTTGAGATAGTTTTGGGCAATCCCCCCTACCTAGATGCAGAGCAGATGACCGCGGCGTCTCCTACCTGGCGGTCGTTTTGCACGGCTCACTATCAAACGGCGCGGGGTAACTGGGATAGTTTTTGTATCTTTATTGAACAGGCGCTCAACCTTTGCCAAGTGGGAGGATGGGTGAGCTTAGTGGTGCCGAGTAAGCTGCTCTCCGCTGATTATGCTGCGGCTACCCGATCGCTGCTGCTGCGCCATCGCCTTTGCTGGATGCGCGACTACACCCATGCCAACACCTTTCCCGCCGCATCGGTCTATCCCATTGTGTTTTGCGTAGAAAAATGTGCCCAGGCGATCGCCTCCCATCCCCCTGTGCCCTACCAGGTGATGCAATCGCTCGATGATGTAACCGCTGCAAACACTCCAGCGGCTGAACTGCAGGTGGGCGATCGCCCCACTGGCCCAGACCCTGGCCCTTGGCGGGTGGTGCAGATCACGACCCCGCCGCGCCTGCTTGCCCACTTTGAACGCCAGACCCGACCACTGGGGGCGATCGCCTCGGTGCATGGCGCGGCCACCGTCGCGGAAGCCTATGCCCTCCAAGCTTTAATCCAGGATTTGGCTGAGGGTGAAGAGTTGCCGCCCCAAGCGCTGCCCATGGTCAACAGCGGCACCTTGGATCGCTACCGGGTGCTGTGGGGTAAAAAAAAGCTGCGCTACTTAGGAGCTCACTACCAGCGTCCCTACCTCGGCCCTGAGCATCTGCATCAGCTATCGCCTAAACGCTGCCGCCAGGCCCATCATCCCAAAGTGATTGTGGCGGGGCTCACCCGTCGGTTAGAAGGTGTGCTGGATGAACAAGGTAAGATCTTACCTGCTAAATCCACCTCGATTATTTTGGCAGATAGCTCGGTTGATCTACGTTATTATCTGGGCATTCTCAACAGTCGAGTTATGGATTGCTATGTGCAAATACAGTTTGCCAGCCATGGTCTACGGGATGGTTATCTATGCCTAGGGCCACCCCAACTGCGCCAACTGCCGATTTTACCCCGGTGCTATCGCGCTCAATCCTTACTTGCCTGGGTGGATCACATGCTCACCCTCATGGCTCACCCCAATCCTTCACCCGATGACTATCGGCGGCTGGATGAATGCATCGATCGGGCCGTTTGTGCGCTCTATGGCCTAGATGCAGCAGAAACCGAATGGGTGTTGTTGAGGGGCGATCGCTGACCCGGTCACCGGCTACACGTCCAGCTCATCCAAGGCCAAATCGGGTAAGTTGGGCGGCATCACCCAACGGGTAACCGACACCTTGCGGCTCTCGCGCTGGGTGAGCATTTCCACTGCGATCGCTTCAAACCGCACCTCCATACAGCCCAGGGGAACAGCGATCGTCAAACTGCCTTCTAAATGTCCCTGGCTGTTGGGCAAAAAGTTAGACACCCAGTGGGGGCCATCCACCAACACCCGCTGCTGACAGTCGTGCAGCCAAACTTTGACGTAGATTTTCGACGGTAGATTGGGCAAACTGAGGCGCAGCCGCGTGGGTGTCCCGGCGGTCAGGTCATCGCCGGGAAGTTCTAGCACGGGGGTGGGAATCGCCTGATCCTCCGGCAGACAAAGCTCTGGCGGAGGCGTCAGAGCGGGTGACGTTGGAGGCGCAGGATCGTCGCTGCTGTCATCCATGACAATTTCTTCATCGGCTAAACCACCATCCCAACTGTTGGGAGCTGCCTGCCATTCGGAGGTGACGCTGTAGAAGGTATCCTCTAGGTCATTCTTGGGCTCAGCCTCAGGATCCACCGGGGTGCGGCTGGGAGGAGAAACCGCGCCCAGCCACTCCGCCAGCTCTACATCTTGGGCTAAGGACAACAGGCGTGACTGGAAGCGATCGCCTAAGTTGAGAGACTGAAACGCCGAGTCTTCAGGCGATAGATTAATCTCAATGGGTTCTGGCTCCGGCTCTAGGGCCGGGGTCGGCAAGGGCACAATGGGCAAGGAGACGGACATCTCCGGATCTTGGGGGCGATCCAGCTCAGGATGCCTGTCCTCAGCCACCGGCGGTTCCGGCTCCGACTCTAGAGGTGGCTGATCTCGATCAACGTCCAGGAATTCCGCCGCCTGCTCTGAGGGTTTATCCGAAAGCGCCTCGCCCTCAAGCTGCTCGTCATCGGCCAGAGCATTAGCGGAAAACTCTGCCTCGTCCGAGGGGCGATCGCTCTCCGGTTGATCGTGTTCAACCGACCCAGAATCCTCAAGTTCTGCCTCGGACTCCGTCCCCAGGTCTGAGGATTCCTCGGCACTAGGGAGCGGCTTGAACGATGGCAGGTCGATGGGTTTGGCGGGACGGGGTTCATCCTCCGCCGTTTCGGGCGATCGCTGACTGCGCAACGGTGGCGCTATGCTCGGCAGCCCGGAGGTTTGGAAGGTCAATCCGGTAGACTGGGGCGGACTGCTGAGGAAGTTGAGAAAGGTCAAGTCCGGGGCAATTACCTGCTGTCCCTGGAGGTTGAGGGGCGGCTGGAACAGTTCCGAAGCGGGCGTTTCGTTGGCGATCGCATTCAGTAAATTGTCCAAATCCACCGTCACGGTCAACGATTGGGTGGCGATCGCCTGGGTGGGATGATCCGCAGCCACCACGTCCAGTTCCCCCAGCAAGAGATGGCTGAGGGAATCGGGTTCAACCTGAAAGTCGCAGCGGAAGGCCAGGGGCAGATGATCGCGGGTCAGCGGTTGAGCTAGGGAATAGATCTGCTCAGGCAGCGATCGCCCCGATTGGGGATCGGTCAACCGCAGGCGCAATTGGTAGGAGGTCGCAGGGCGATCGCGGTCTAGGTCATCGCCTTCTACAACCGCAGGCGCGTCGGTCTGCAGAGCCAGCTCTCCACCTAGGGTCAAGTTCCCGGCTTTGGATAGTAGGTACACCTCTTCGGTGAGGCGCAGGGTCAGGGGTAGGGGTGGCGCAGGTGGCGCTGCATCGTCTGGAGGTGCTTCTACACTGGCGTCGAGGGAAACCTCCTCTGGGGTAGGGGCGGTTGGAGCGTTGGCGTTGGGATCCGGGTCTGGGGGAGCGATCGCTTCTGCCACAGGCGTCGCATCGTGGGGATCCAACGAGGTTTGGAACTGCTGAAAGACCGCATCAATCACATCATCGACGGCCTGCACATACTGCCCAAACTCGGAGGTATCGGGGTTGGGTTCGGCAGCCGGCTCGGAGTTGCGATCTGAGGAGTCGCTATCTGAACTAAGAGCCGCTGCGTCATCCGCTGCTGTTGGACTACCGCCATCGAATGGGGCGATCGCATCGGGGCCGTCTTCCTTGGTCGCCAGCGCCTCCGGCTCACCCTCAGATGATGTCGCGGGCTCTGGCTGTACGGAGGTTTCCGTCTGCACCCAGGTGTCGTCGGGATCCGCTGGCATTGGCTCGTCTGCCTGCCTCCAGGTGTCGTCTTCCCCAGATGTCTGAGCCGTTTGGGTGTCTGCCTGCACCATGTCGTCTTCGTCCACGGCTGGTGACCAATCTGAGCCCCAGTCATCGCCCACCTGGGCTTCATGGGGCAATACATGCAGGAGCACTCGCTGTTGCCATCCTTCTCCCATCAGATCCGCCATGACATCGCTGATGCAGCGGATTTCCCAGGTGCCGGGCTGCAGCCGGGTAAAGGGAATCACCATCATCAAGCCATCCCGATTGGTTTGGGCAGAACGGGCCTGGGTGCGGCGTTTGGGGGGCTCTTCGTAGACGGCGTCGTGGGTGATGCGAACTTCTACGGAACGGTTGGCATAGGTACTGCGGGCTACCACTCGGTAGCGACCCTCTAGGATTTCAACGTCGGGCGTATCCAGCGGCAACCAAGAGCGATCGCCCTCTTGTTGAATCAAAAACTCCCAATCTGCCATCTCGAACCCCGTATGAGAAAGGTTTCCTATATCTAGTATCTAGAGCGCAAGCTCGACCCAAGGGGAGCTTGACGCCCAATCATGTGTCCCGTTGTTAGCACTATCCCAGCTATATCTACAATATTGCCCTAGGAGGGGACGTGACTTCTAGCAGCGATCGCCTGTCATCGGCAGCAGACCACAGTTCTCGGACAATATCAACCCCATCCCTTGATCGCGATCGCCTCTACAATTGCTTCCACAATTGCCTTTACAATGACTCCTAGAATTGAACATAGTTTACTTGGTGCTGCACTTTGGATCCATGGGGCTCCATGGAGGCGATGAACGAGATCGAACCGAAACGCCGGTTGATCATCGATCATAGAATCAGGTAGGACTGACGCACCAACCGCAACAGCTTGGAGGCAGCGATCGGATAGGATCACTCTCGGAGCAAGGAGTGCGTCGGTTCACGTCTAGCATAACGGCTTGCAGACAGAGTAGCTGTCCAATCAAGGATGTCCAATCACTGTTACTAGGATGAAACTGTGGGATTTAAGGTAGGTTTACTAGGGCTGGGAACGGTAGGAACCGGAACCGTAGATATTATGCTGCATCCAGAGCAGCGCCATCCCTTAGTGGGGCAGTTGGAGCTTCACCGAGTGGGGGTGCGATCGCTAGATAAACCTCGTCAGGTTGCAGTTCCCACCGATATCCTCACGACAGACCTAGAGGCGATTGTGACCAGTCCTGAGGTGGATATTGTGGTGGAGCTGATCGGCGGGCTAGAACCGGCGCGATCGCTGATCCTCAAGGCGATCGCCCATGGTAAGCATGTGGTCACGGCCAATAAGGCGGTGATTGCTCGCTATGGCGATGAAATTTTTACCGCTGCGGAAAAGGCTGGGGTGTATGTGCTGCTGGAGGCAGCGGTGGGGGGCGGCATTCCGGTGATTGAACCCCTGAAACAATCCCTGAGCGCCAACCGCATTCAGAGCATCTTGGGCATTATCAACGGCACCACCAACTACATCCTCACCCGCATGACCCAGGAGGGCGGTGACTTTGCTGAAATCCTTGCCGATGCCCAACAGCTTGGCTATGCCGAAGCCGACCCCACTGCCGACGTGGATGGTCTCGATGCAGCGGATAAAATTGCCATTTTGGCCTCCCTCGCCTTTGGCGGTCGCGTGAAGCGATCGGAGGTCTATTGCGAAGGTATCCGCCGGGTGAGTGCCGCTGACATTGCCTATGCGGAAAAACTAGGCTTTGCGATTAAGCTCTTGGCGATCGCTAAACGGGATGATGATGCCCCAGCCTTGTTGGATAAGTTCCAGCAAGCGGATCATCTGCAAATTCGCGTCCATCCTACCCTAGTGCCCAAGAGCCATCCCCTGGCCAGCGTCAATCAGGTCTATAACGCCATTTTGATTGAAGGCGATCCGGTGGGAGAGGTGATGTTTTTTGGCCCAGGGGCCGGGGCCGGGCCAACCGCCAGCGCGGTGGTATCCGATATTTTGAACATTGCTGCCATCCTCACGGTGGATCGAGCTGGGCCAAGCAGCGATCGCAAACCCCTTGACCCACTCCTGGCCTGTGCCCATCAGCACTACTGCACCCTGGCCCCCATGGACGACCTGGTCACCCGCTTCTACGCGCGCCTGATCACCCATGACTATCCCGGCGTGATTGGTCAACTCGGCACCTGTTTTGGTCAGCATCAGGTCAGTTTAGAGTCTGTGGTGCAAACCGATGTGAAGGGCGATCGCGCTGAAATTGTGGTGGTTACCCATGATGTACGGGAAGGCAATATGAATCAGGCCCTAGAGGAGATCCGCGGGTTTGATGCGGTGGAAGAGGTGGCCAGCGTTCTGCGGGTGCTGTAGCACTTGTAACCCAGCCTTCTCAGGGAATACACTACACTTGAAACGCCCTTCACACGTTCAGCCGCAGCAGCCCGTGGTGTCAGGGCGATCCCCAATCTCATCCATTCATCCTGATCGCGATCCATTTCCGCTGAAAGAGGATAGAATTTCCCATGCCACGCAGTCCTGCACAAGCTATGAACAAGAAACTTGCTCTCGCACTTATGTCGGTGCCTACGGTAATGGGTGGAGCGCTGGCTCCAGCGATGACCCGCCCAGCCCATGCCAATGACATCATTGCTCCCCAAACGGGGATCGTCTGTGCCCAGACGTCTCGTTTTGATGCCAGCCAGCTCGTCTGTCGCCGTCTTCAAACCTCTGCCCAGTCTGGTGCTCAGCTTGTGGCAGCCGCCCCCGGTGAGAGTTCAGAAACTCTCACCAGCGCAGCATCCGGTGCCTCAGAACAGCCTGACCTAGACTTTAGCTACGCCGAAAGCCATGCAGCGATCGCCCTCTTTGGGTGCGACTGTCCCGCTTGTCTCAACTCGTTGCGTACCCTGAGGAACATGCTGCCCGTGGTCGATGATGGCCGGGATCCCTGCTGGGTGGTCAGCAATCAAGGCTATCGCAGCGACCCTGACCAGGTGCTGCAGGCTCTAGACGAGGCGGAAGCCAACCAAACGGACTTTCCCCTAGATGACTTCACGGGCTACGACTAGTACCGCAAGACAGAAGAACAAAGACAGAAAAACGAAAAGGAATTCCAGGAATTCCAGGAACAACAAGGTTTCCCGCCTTAGCACATAGACGGGCTACTGCCGCCTCATGGTGACAGACTCTGCGCCTAGACCTAGTCCAGCCCCGCAGGACTAGGTCTAGATGACTCATGACGGCTGGTACCTAGCCTTCCACCTGTCCTGTGCGATGGAGGTTGAGGATATCGCTCATCTTGCGAATTTGGGTGAGGGTGCGATCGAGCTGGTCGCGATCGCAAATGTCGAGCCCAAGGTCAATGATGGCGGTTTGCCCAGGGAAGGTTTTCACCTGAGCGCTACGCACGTTGATGTGGTAGTCACTCAAGCGCGACAGAATATCCTTCAAAACCCCGACTCGGTCTATCACCTCAATCTGAATCTGCACCGGATAGGTTTGGGGACGAGAACTGCGGGTTGCATGGGCATTCCAACTGACGGGAATCAAGCGATCGCCCGGTACATCCATGACATTTTTGCAGCCCTGACGGTGGATGGAAATTCCTCGACTGCCAAGGGTAACCACCCCCGTAATTGATTCTCCCGGCAGAGGATTGCAGCAGCCAGCTAGGTGATACAGCAACCCTTCTACGCCAGCAATGGGTGAATCATGGCTAGGAGGCGTCGTTTTCGCGGGGGCTGGGGCGGCCGCCAGCCGCATTTGTTCGGCCTCATCCGGGTTCACATCCACCGCTGTGGGTAATGGCTGCGTTACCTTAATGGCCTCCCGCAGACGGTTGACCACATGGTTGAGGGTGACTTCCCCATAGCCCAGCCCCGCTAGCAGATCATCCACGGCTTGGTAATTGCAGCGCTCGGCCGTCGTTTGCATAGGCGCAGACTTGAGTTGGGATTCAAACCCAGGTTTGCCCAGCTCTTTCTCCAGCATGTCGCGGCCACGGGCAATGTTTTCATCCCGGTGCGATCGCTTATACCATTGGCGAATGCGATTGCGTGCCCCCGGTGTCACCACAAAGTTGAGCCAATCTAGGCTCGGGTGAGAATTCTTCTGGGTCATCACCTCCACAATGTCGCCATTGTGTAAATCGGTGTCGAGGGTGACGATGCGACCATTCACCCTTGCACCAGAACAGTGGTTGCCCACCTCCGTATGGATGCGATAGGCAAAGTCAATGGGGGTGGCCCCGCGATTTAGCGCCACCACGTCTCCATTGGGCGTGAATACATAGACATCGTCGTCAAACAAATTGTCGCGAACGCTGTCGAGATATTCCTGGGCATCTTTCAGGTCGTTCTGCCAGTCCAGCAACTGCCGCAGCCAAGTGAACTTTTCATCATCGGTGGTTAACCGCGCATTGGAATGTCCGGTCTCCTTGTATTTCCAATGGGCCGCAATCCCATATTCCGCCACATGGTGCATGGCCATGGTGCGAATTTGCACCTCAATGGGCCGTCCAGAACTGCCAATGACCACCGTATGCAGCGATTGGTAGCGGTTGGGCTTGGGTAGACCAATATAGTCCTTGAAGCGTCCGGGAATGGGGCGGAAGGCATCATGCACCACGGCCAGCGCTCGATAACATTCATCATTGTCTTGCACAATAATGCGCACCGCTGCAATATCGTAGATTTGCTCAAATTCCTTGCCCTGGCGCTGCATTTTTTGGTAGATGCCATACAGATGCTTGGGGCGACCGCTGACATCCAAACAGTGAATGCCCAACTGATCGAGGCGATCGCGAAGGATGGAGGCCACCTGCTGTAGGCGATCTTCCCGATCCGTTCGCTTATCGGCCACCAGTTGCTGGATCTCACGGTAGCTGTCAGGCTCCAAATACTTGAAGGCCAGATCCTCCAGTTCCCACTTAAAACGCCCGATCCCTAAGCGGTTGGCTAAGGGGGCAAAAATTTCCCGAGTTTCCCGCGCAATGCGACGGCGTTTATCATCAGGCAGATGCTCCAGCGTTCGCATGTTATGTAAGCGATCGGCTAGCTTCACGACGATGACCCGAATATCCTGGGCCATGGCCAAAAACATCCGCCGGAAGTTTTCAGCCTGACGCTCAGTTTTACTAGAAAAATTAAATTTAGAAAGCTTGGTGACGCCATCGACCAACTGGCGCACCTCTGCCCCAAAGCGTGCCTCAATTTCTTCCGAAGGCACCTCCGTATCTTCCACAACATCGTGTAAGAAACCAGCCGCAATCATATCGGCACTGCCACCCAAGTCTCGCAGGAGTTCGGCTACGGCTACAGGATGAGCAATGTAGGGCTCTCCCGACGCCCGCCGCTGATCGCGGTGCAGACAGTAGGCAAACTCAAAGGCCTGACACACTAGCGCATCGCCTTGGAGCACCGGCGGAGAATCTCTGCTCGACGCATCATCCTGGGGCTCGTCACCACAGTCTTGGTGAGACAGGATGCACTCACGCAGCCAAGTTGGCAGGGTTAGATCAACGGGGAGAGTTGGGAGAGCGGTCACATTCATACTGTTAAGCCCATTGCGCCTAGGGTGGACTGAAGAGAGTAAAACTCAGGTGGCTTGGCAGTGTAGACTTAGCAATGACAAAGTAGGGCTATGCCCTTACGCTAGTTCTGACCATGCACGACATCTGAATCAAAGCATAGTACCAGCACTGTATTCGCCAATACCACTGGTATTTGTGTATCGAAATACACAAATGTCGCACCCCTGCCTTTCATTACCATAGAAAAGGCTAAAGATGCGGCATGAAAGCCGTTAGCACTGAGTGATTGAGACTTGGGGAAAAGCTTAATTAAAGTCTATCTACGGGCGGCTCTTGCCCCAACCCGAATCATTCGCCAAGCTTGCCAATGATTGTTACATATCCTTGTATTGTCAGATTGACGCGCCAAAGATGCAAGAGGATGAGCGATCGCTCCACGCTGGTTAGCGCTTCAAGGGTACGCAGGATGTAGATGACGAGTCCTTGATTCCACACCCAGATGGTGAGCCTTAGCCTTTATCACATTCTGACACACTCAAAATAAACCATACAGATTTCTTTATGTTTTGATCAGAACGTGAGGTCGATGATCCCGATGGTCTCTCTCCCCTATCCGTCTCGCTATCAAACCCTCAAAGAGCAGTTGCAGGTTGTGGAGCGTTTGGCGATCGCGCCCCAACCCGAAGTTGCTCAGATACAGGCCGCCTTCCTGCAGGCGCAGCAGTGGTTTCAGCAGGCGATTTTGGATGATACAGAGGCTGCGATCCCCGAGGCGATCGCGGGGGAGGTGCAGGCCTATGGGGTGGAGCTGAATAAGCAGATACGGTTGCTGGGTATCGATGTGATGTTTTTGCAATCCTCGCGCCAAGCCCAAACCCGTATGCAGCGCCAGGCCCAGATGCGCGATCGCCTGCAGTTGCTACAAACCTATTGCGATCGCGTCCTGTCCCTAGGATCTGATCCCGCCGCCGCAGATGGCCCCGACGCATAGTCATGAGGCGAAGCTTGGTGCTTTAATCGGAAAGGGGATCGGCAAGGATCGCCTGCGGGCTAGACCAGGAAGGAGAAAGGTTGTGCAGTGTCCAAAAGATAAGAACGTTGAACTCACCAGCAGTCTACTGGCGGACGCCATGCAGGTGCAGTGCTGCCCAGATTGCAAAGGCACCTGGATTCCTCCAGAGCAATATATTGAGTGGAAACAGCAGCAGCCCGCCGTGGAGTCTACGTTACCCAAGCCCACGCTGGATGTAGATTATGCCACGTCGCCCTTGGATGCTCGGGCCGCCCTCTGTCCTGACTGTCGTCATTACCTGGCCCGGGCCAAGGTGAACTTAAAGCAGCCTTTTTACGTGGAGCGCTGTCCCAACTGTGGCGGCATCTGGTGCGACCACGGCGAATGGGAGGTGCTGCAAGAGTTGGGATTGCACACGTCAATTGAACGGCTCTTTTCTAGTGAGTGGCAGGCGCGGGTGAAAGAACAGAATTATGCCGAACGGGAGCGCCAGGCTACGCGGGATAAGCTGGGCTCTGAGCTGGCGGAGAAAATTTTTGAATTGGCCGGACTGCTGGAAAATCATCCCAACGGGGATTTTGGCGTGGCCTATTTAATGCGACGGTTTGATCGATAACGCCACCGGGGATGCATGTCGATCCCCAAGGGCGATCGCAGGCAGCAGTAGTCGGGAGCAGTCCTATGGTCAGCTATCAATTTCCATCTGGGTTTCAGTGGGGGGCAGCCACGGCGGCCTACCAAATTGAAGGGGCGATCGCTGCCGATGGACGGCGACCCAGCGTGTGGGATACGTTCAGCGAAACGCCGGGACGGGTGCTAAATGGCGATACCGGAGCGATCGCCTGTGATCACTACCACTGCTATGACGATGATGTAAAACGCATGGTGGATCTAGGCATCCGCCACTATCGCTTTAGCATTGCCTGGCCGCGGATTATTCCGGAAGGACGAGGAGCGGTGAATGAAGCCGGGATCGATTTCTATCGCCGCCTTGTAGACTGTCTGCGGGATCATGGGATCACCCCCCATGCCACCCTGTTTCACTGGGATAGCCCTCAAGCGTTAGAGGATGCCTATGGTTCTTGGCGCGATCGCCAAATGGCCTACGATTTTGCCGACTATGTGACGGCCGTGGTGCAACGGTTGGGCGATCGCATCACCCACTGGATGACCCTGAATGAAATTGCCTGCTTTACCCATCTGGGCTATGGCGTCAACCAAGTGCCGCCCCACGCCCCAGGCACCGTGGTGTCCCAGCCCAAGGACGTTTGGCAAACCTCCCATCATGCGCTGCTGGCCCACGGTCTCGGCTGCCAGGCCATCCGTGCCGCTTCTCCCCAACCCTGTTCCATCGCCTTGGTCGATAACTTCTTCGTGCCCGTCCCGATCAGCGAAACCCCGGAGCATATCGCTGCCTGTCAAAAAGCGTTTTCCCGACTCCATAGCAACGGCGGCATTATCCAGCCAGCCCTGACCGGTCAGTATAGCCCGGCTCTGCTGGAGCAGCTTGGGGATCAGGCTCCCGATATCCAAGCTGGCGATTTAGCGATCATTCATCAACCCATTGATGCCCTGGGGATCAATATCTACTCCGGGATGTATGTGCGAGCAGCGGATACGGATCAAGGGTATGACGTGCTGGACTTTCCCTCTGGCTATCCCCGCATGCACATGCCTTGGCTGCAGGTGATCCCCGATGCGCTGTACTGGAGTATTCGCCACATTAGCGACACCCTCGATCGCCCCGATCTCCAGCTTTTCATCAGCGAAAACGGCTGTGCGGCTCAGGATCAGGTGACTGATCAAGGCGAGGTCATCGACAGCGATCGCATTCTCTACCTGCGAGAACATCTACGAGCCGCCCATCGCGCTGTGCAGGAGGGCTATCCCCTCACCGGCTATTTTGTTTGGAGTTTGCTGGATAATTTTGAATGGGCCTGGGGCTACGATCGCCGCTTTGGCATCATTTATGTAGACTATGCCAGCCAAACCCGCATTCCCAAGGCTAGCTATTACTGGTATGCCGACTGCATTAGCCAAAACCGGGTCGTTTAGCCGTTGATGGCCAACGTCGTCAAGCAGGTGGTTGGATGGTACGTATGTTTGAACCCACCGTTGAATCCAATCAACCGCCTGCGTTCATCTTTGTTGAATTAGCCAATCCCTTCAACGATCGGGTGGAAGAAAAAGGCTAGACTCAGCACTGCGTAGGTGGCCAGCAGTAAGCTACCTTCCAACCAGTTGGATCGCCCATCGGAGCTAATGGAATTGGCGATCAGCACGGCGACGGCCACGGCAACCAGTTCAAAGGGGTTGAAGTTGAGATCCATGGGCTGTCCCATCACCCAACCCGCCAACACCAGCACCGGCGCAACAAATAGGGCAATTTGCAAACTCGATCCCACCGCCACCGAGACCGATAAGTCCATTTTGTTTTTCATTGCCACGGTGACTGCTGTGGCATGTTCCGCCGCGTTGCCAATAATCGGCAGCAAAATGACGCCGGTAAAGAGCTGAGTCAACCCCAGTTGCTCGGTCGCTTCCTCTAAAGCACCCACCAGCAGTTCCGATTCGAGCGCCACCAGCAGCGTGGCTCCCAGCAACACCCCCGTCCATAGCCAGAGATTGGGACGATGCCCGGCGGCGTCTTCGCCCTCTTCATTCAGATCCAGATCCACTTCTCCGGCTTCACAAAGATAGCTGTGGGTTTTCATGGAGAACAGCAGGGTGAGCAGGTATACCCCAATCAAAACCACGGCCACAGCGGCGGATAGGCGCTGCATTTGAGATTCTTCAATGCCCGTGGAGGTGAAGTTGACGGCGGTGGGCAATAAAATGGCAATCACCGCTAAGTTCATCGATGAGGCATTCAGCCGTGCTAAGACCGGCTGAAATTCCTGCTCCTTGTAGCGCAAGCCTCCCAGAAACATCGATAGCCCCATGACCAGCAGCAGGTTGCCGAGAATCGACCCGGTAATACTGGCTTTGACCACTTCAATCAGACCAGCATTCAGAGCAATCAGGGCAATAATCAGCTCCGTTGCATTGCCAAAAGTGGCATTGAGCAGCCCACCTAAGGTTGGCCCCGATACCACCGCAATTTCCTCGGTTGCTGTGCCCATCCAAGCGGCTAAGGGCAAAATAGCTAGCGCAGCCGTGGCAAATACCACCAGTGCTCCCATATGCATCAGATGGGCAGCCACAGAAATCGGCACAAACACCAATAGCCCAATCAAGATAATCGTTTTGACTGACATTCCAGGTTCCTTTGGTTGTGCAACCAGGTGGAGGCCTTGGCGACGCGATCGCCCAACCACGCTGGCAAAACAAAGACCGTTGAGGCTAGCCCACGGTCTATCGGTGCCATCATCCCTGATCGCTAGCGATCGCCTCCTTATCCAAGACCCAACTTAAATCGGGAGGATTTCGGGAGAATGGAGCCTTGCTTCAGAATAATAGCCTAGCGGCCCCTTGAATTTGCTCAAGAGGGGCGATCGCCCTCGGCAGCATCGGTAGGCGAACCACGGTTTGATTGGGGAAGGTATCTGCCACAAGGGGCTGTTCGGGACGATAGCGATTATGCACGATAAAGCGATGGTAGAGCTCTAGAGATTCCATCGACGTCGTCAGCCGCTGGGTTTCCGCCACAATGGCCGACTGAGCCTGCACTACGCTGATAAATTCCGTATGGGCTGGATCCGTGAGCTTTTTCTGCGCCGTCATCACCCGTTTGCGCAGCGTCCGCAGGCGGCCCATAAATTCCGTCCGTCCCACCACGTTTTGATATTTAATCCACAGTTTGAAAATCCAGGAGAGCCAGTCGCCTAGGGCCGTTGGCATTTCCAAAAATCGCAGCAGGTGACCGGTGGGCGCCGTATCCAACACAATCAAATCCTGCTTGCCCTGCTCCAGCAGCTCCATTACCGTCATCAAGGACAGCATTTCATCAATTCCTGGCAGGGCCTGGGCTACAATTTGCCGCCAAGCTTGGGGCCCATAGGCAATTTGCAGGCTTTCATCCTCGCCTGTATCGCCGCTCATCATCTCCGCCAGTTCCCAGAGGTAGTCATCCCGGAATTCATCCAAAATCTGGCTGGCATCGACTTCCTGGGCGCTGAGGTTAGCCGCCACATCTGCCGGTGTGTGGGACAACTGCTGCCCAAAGGCATCGCCGAGGGAATGGGCCGGGTCAATGGAAATCACCCGCACATTGCGATCGGGATATTGGTTGGCCATCCCCCAAGCGATCGCTGCTGCCACGGTGGTTTTACCCACACCGCCCTTCCCGCCGAGCAAAATCAGCTTGCGCTGTTCACCGATGAAATCTGGAAAACTGGGGGGCACTGACTCGGGCCACTGCACCACCGGCGAGGTTCCCCTGGGAGCGATCGCCACCGTTTCCGCCGATACCACCTGCGCCATCACCCGATCCAGCGCTGCACCGCCCACGGGTTCCTTGTCTTGCTCCGGTACTGCAAACACCTGCCCTGGTTCGAGGAGTGCCAAAAACTTGTCTAGCATCTCCTGCTGTTCGGAGTAGCAGGGTTGCCAGTCGGTTCCTGAGGCTGGCTCAGCAGCACTGCGCTGGAGATGGTTCACAAAAATGCCGCCCACGGGAATCTGGAGCCGGCCGAGAGACTGGATGAGGCGATCGCTCTCTAGCCAGCTCATGGGTTCTGGAATGGCCACCACTAGACAAGCCGTCTGCCCTGGATCTTGGAGGAGCGATCGCCCATCTGCCAAATCCCGCTTCATGTCTTGAATAAACGTATCTGCGTCATCCTCGGTGTAGCGGCCGGTAAGGGTTTGGGTGACCACCTGATGCTTTTCCTGGAATAGCTCCAGCGCACCTAGGAAGCTATCCAAAAAGTCCATGAGTTCCAGCAAATTCAACGCATGACCGCTGGGAGCCATGTCCACCACAATGCGATCGAAGCCGTCCGACTGCAGCAATCGCTGAATTTCCAAAATCCCCATCAGCTCATCCAAGCCTGGCCAGCTTAGATCCCACACCGGCTGTAGATCGGTGCCCTCCACAAAGCTACCCCGTTCCACCAATAGCTCCAGCACCGTGCCATAGTCCGCCTTGAACGCCTGCAGCAGTTGGTCGGCATCCAGGGCCCGCACCTGCAGATTGGGCAGATCCGCCATGGGACGCGGTGTATCATCCACGGGGATTTGCAATACATCACCCAAGGAATGGGCTGGATCGGTGGAGATCAGCAGGATCGATTCCTGGGGGAACCGCTGGGCCCACTGTCGGGCAAAGCCGCAGGAGAGGGTGGTCTTACCAACCCCGCCCTTGCCGCTAAACATTGCCAGTTTTAGAAAATCGTAGTGATTCATAGCCCATCCAAGCGGTGTCAATCTAATAAGACGATAACAAGCTTCCCCAATCCGGATGCTCAAGTCAGGGAAGCGCTGTTAAAGACCTACATATATTGTTTAGGATGCCCGAAATCTCGACAAAATCTTGGATAATGGTTACTTTGTTCAGCCAAATTTGACTGTGGATTGACTATGGATCGGTTTACCGTTGCCCTAATTTCCCAAACCCCCAACCCCCAACAGGTGATCTACGGGGCAATGCACCAAGATTATGCAGAAGGCTTCGTGTGGGATGAACGCGATCGCTGGCCCGGCGAAGAAAAATGTGGCGACGTGATTGTCAAACAACTGCTCCAAGGCAATCGCGGCCATTATGGCCCCCTGGAACACCCCCAAATTGTCCTAAACTGCGGCTGGTTTCCCCACAGCACCATGCAGCAAGTTAGGACACATCGCGTGGGCGTCTCATTTGATGTTCAGTCCTTCCGATATACTGGACAGCGCATCCTCGATGTGATAGAGGGGAAGCGGGAGCTAGAAGATGTGTTCTACCTGCGTCCCTTGGGCAGCTATAGCGATCGCCAAGGCAAAAAGTACGACTACACCGAAGACCTGCGGCAGGAGGATCTAGATTGGTGTCTCCAAGCCTGCCATCGCTATGCCGAACGCATCCATCAAGGCTTTGCGGAAGAACATGCCCGTGGACTCATTCCCTTTGATATTCGCCAACATTGGGTGATGTCGGCTAATGTGCGATCGCTCATGCACTTGCTGGATCTGCGCTGGAAAGCCGATGCTCAGCTCGAAGCCCAGAAGCTCTGTGAACAAATCTGGCCCCATTTTCAAGCCTGGGTGCCTGCGATCGCCGCCTGGTATGAAGCCAATCGCCTGAAGAAAGCTCGGTTGTCGCCCTAGCTCTCCGCACCATAAATCATCCTCCGATGTATCGAAAACTGTATCGAAAACCGGAGGATGAACAGCAGCCTATAGTACTGAAGCCAGCGCAGACTCTGACCTAATCCCGAATTGGGAAGGTCACGAAAATGTCGCGCTGCACCTGCACCTCTGCCGGCATACTGGGGTCGTAGTAGGTTCCTGCCCCATAGCCATAGCCACCCCAGAGGGATGAACTTTGCCCTTGCTGCTCAGGATCGCAGGGTGGATAGAACAAGTTGAACGGGGATTCAGCTACCGAGGGAACCGCTTCAATCTCGACATCCAAGGCATCTGCCATCGTCGCAGCGCGGGATCGGGCATCTTGGATGGCGGAGATATAAACGTCCTCTAATAATGAGGCACAGTTATCAACACTGTAGTTAACAAACACACCTTGGTTGTAGATGTCTGTACCTGCAGTTGCCTCATTAACCGCTGCAACTAGGTCTCGGACTTGGGCTTGGCTTGGATTACGCAGGCTGATGGTCACAGAAGCCGTATTAGTTGTGCCGTAGGAGCCGGTTCCTCCGGATAGGTCAACCTCAATGGCTGTTGCTGGTACCCCTGTAGCAATGATCGCATTCGTGATAGGACGTAAGGCTGCTTCTGTTAAGGGTTCGGCAGTGGGAGGGGAAGCAGGTTCAGAACCGTCTTCTTCCCAGCCATAGTAGTCATAGTAAGGATCGGTGCGGTAAAAGCTCATGTTAATTTTGACCGAGTCCGCTGGTTGTCGAACCACACCCTGTCCCACGACCATCAAGCCTTGAGAGTTGCTAACAGGCGGATAAAGCAACTGAGCCACCTGCTCGGACTCTAGCAACGATTGAGGCATGGGCCCACTTGTCCCAGCCTCTTCCGTCGCTGGTAAGGCAGACTCAGCAGGAGTAGCAGCCTGCCCCACTTGTCCTAAACCTAACCCCAACACAGTAGCGATCGCTGCCGTCACACTCAAACTCAACCCATGGCTGTAAAAAGGTTTCATAGCGTTTCCAGTCTAGATTCCCAAGAAGTGATTAGCTGCTCGTTAGCATTCAGATTCGTAGCATAACCAGGACGTCATGAAGCGTCATGCAACAACGCTAAGGTGACGTCACCTGTAGACATGATCATGAAATGATTCTCCACCCAATTTCTCGGATTCGGTAGAGTTGATCACCTGCTGTAACACTTCATTCTCTAACCAGAGGATTCCAGGATTAACGCAGCCCACCGTCTCCCCCAGCCGCGAAGACCAAGTCGCTAACCTTGAACTAGAGGCCAGCCCGATCCTGGGGTTACATCCTTTCATCCTGGGGAACTTGCCCCATCTCCCACCAGTCTTACATCTTGTAAGCAGCATCCTAGTTTCAAATCTCAGGGGAGTCCCATTCCGGGCGTTGACGCCACTCCTGCCTTCCCTAGGCAGAACTACCATTTTTTTTCGTCAACTCTCAACATTTTTGAGCCACTAGTGCTATAACTACTTGTGTAGGTTCGAAATCTACTTGCAGGTGTGAGGAAAAACATATGTCTCCGAAAATTCTTTGGAAGTCCCTGCTGGTAACTCCAGCTATCTTGGGCACAGCTATCTTTGCATCGTCTTCTGCGATCGCATCAGAAGAAATCAATACCGACGTCACCAGCGTTTCTAGCCTTGAGCAAATTGCTGACTACGCCAACGAAGGTAGCGTTGACAGCATGGGTCAGGTGACCTCGATTACTCAGCTCTCTGATGTGCAACCCACCGACTGGGCATACCAAGCACTCAGCTCCTTGATCGACCGCTACGGTTGTATCGCCGGTTATCCCGACGGTACCTTCCGCGGCAACCAAGCCATGACTCGTTATGAGTTCGCGGCTGGTTTGAACGCTTGTTTGGAAGGATTTGCTCGCACCGTTACCGGTGGCGACCTAACCACCCTTGAGCAACTCTTGCAACAGTTTGAAGCTGAACTAGCTACTCTACGTGGCCGTGTTGATGCTCTAGAAGCTCGCACCGCTCAACTAGAAGCCAACCAGTTCTCCACCACCACCAAACTGAACGGCAACGCTATCTTCAGCACCGCCGCTGTTTTCGATAGTGACGAAGTCTTTGATGACCAAGTCACCTTCGGCTACCGGACGGAGATGAACTTCGACTCTAGCTTCACCGGTGATGACCGTCTGCGTGTTCGTCTGCGCGCTCGTGACGTCCAAGACTTTGATGCTGACCCCGTCGGTTTCTCCTATGGCGGCAGCAGCGATGGTGACGTCTTCCTAGACGACCTGTTCTACGACTTCCCTCTCACCAGCAGCATTGATGTTCGCATCGGTGCCAATAGCCTGGGTGTGGATGACTTCGTAGCCAGCACCATCAGCCCCTTGGATAGCTCCACCAGCGGTTCGCTGTCTAACTTTGGCTTCCCTTCTCAGTACAGCATCGCAACCGTGGGTAACGCTGGTGCTGGTCTCATCGTTCAGCTCACCGACAACATCAGCCTCGATCTAGGCTACACAGCAGATGATGCTGCTAGCCCTGAAGAAGGTTCTGGTCTGTTCAATGGTCCTTACAGCGCCATCGGTCAGTTGACCTTCCTGAGCGGCTCCTTTGACGCAGCTCTGACCTACATCCGCACCTACAACACCCTTGGTTTTGGCGTGCCTGCTTACAACGCTAACAACTTCGGTTTCCAAGGCAACTTCCGCCTGAACGACACCATTGAAATCGGTGGTGGCGTCGCCTACTCCGATGTAGATTCTATCGGTGTTGATGGTGATGCTGAAGTTTGGAGCTACCAAGGAACCTTGGCCTTCAACGACCTCGGTGGTAGCGGCAACATGCTGGGTGTTCTAGCTGGTGTTGTTCCTTACAGCCGCGACAACTTCACTGGAGTTATTGGTGCACCTGATCGGAGCATCAACACCTCCTTCTTGGCTGAAGTGTTCTACCGCCTGCAAGTGAACGACCGCATCTCGGTTACCCCATCTGTTATCTACATTGATGATCCAGATAACAACGGTGGCTTGGATTCTTCCTTGATTGGTGCTATCCGTACCACCTTCAGCTTCTAAGAGTTGACCTCGTTAACTCAGTTATAGGCTAATCTGATCCCCGATCCCTCCTTCTGCAGGGGTCGGGGATTCATGGTTCTTTGCCCTGTTCTTTACCGTCTTGTACCGTCTTGGCTATGGAACGTCAGCATGTTTCAACCGGCACTCCTTGGGAAGCCCTGGCAGGCTATTCCCGAGCAGTGCGCGTTGGTCCGTTTGTCTATGTGGCCGGCACAACGGCCACCAACGAAAAGGGTGAAATTTCTAGTACGGATCCCTATGAGCAAACCTGCCATATCTTGCAGCGGGTTGCTAGCGCCCTTGAAGCTGTCGGAGCTTCCCTCAGCCACGTAGTACGTACCCGTGTGTATATCACCAATATGGACGACTGGCAGTCCGTGGCTCGGGCCCATGGTGAGGTGTTTGCTGATATTCGCCCAGCCAATACGCTTGTTGAAGTGAGTCGGCTGGCAACACCAGATATGCAAGTTGAAATTGAGGTCGATGCGGTGATCCCCGATGCATCCCTCTAATCGCCCTTCTCGGTTCTGTTAGACGTACCCTCTTCATGACTACCTACGACTGGATCGTCATCGGCAACGGCATTACCGGTGCTGCGCTCAGCTATGAACTAGCTCACGTGGGCTTTTCTGTTCTGCTGCTTGACCCAAGCGATCGCCCTCACAGCGCTACCCGTTTTAGCTATGGCGGGGTTGCTTTTTGGGCTGGCACGACGGATATGACCCAGCAATTGTGTCAAGAAGGCATCGATCGCCATCGACACCTCAGCGACGAACTGGGGGCCTCAACCGAGTTTCATGAACGAGATCTGTTGATGCCTGTTTTCCCCGACGATGATCTGCCTGCCCTCACGCACCTCTACCAGCGCTTCCAGCCCCAGCCCACCTTGGTTGATCGGCAAACCGCTTGTGAGCTTGAACCCTTGCTCAATCCAGAGGCGATCGCTGCTGCCTTTGTCGTTAAGCATGGCCATGTCCATCCTGAAAAAGCGGTTCGGGCCTATAATCACGCCTTCCAGCGCTTGGGTGGGCAGGTGGCGATCGCTCCTGTGCAGCAGATGCAAACCCATCAGGGTAAGGTCACGGGTGTGCTTACCCCTACCGAGACCTATGCTGGACATCAAGTCGCGGTCTGTGCCGGGAGCATGAGCCGGTCTTTGCTGCAGCAGATGCAGATTTCCGTGCCCTGCTACTTTTCCCATGCCGAACTCATCGAAACGCCGCCCGTTGACCTCAACCTGCGCACAGTGATCATGCCCGCCAACACCCGCCGCTTTGCCCTAGAAGCCACCATGGAGCAACGCCAGCATGAAGATCTTTGGGATGAAGCTGGCCACGAAATCGCTCCTCCCATCTTAGATGCGGGCATCTTTCAGTTTGCTGACGGACATCTGCGGCTTGGCCAAATTAGCCGTCTCCTCACCGATCCCCAGGCACCTGTGGATGCTGCTGCGAGTGAACGCCAGATTCGAGAAGCGATCGCTCACCTGATTCCGGCCCTAGCTGATGTTCCTGGCCAATGGCACCGCTGCTTAGTTGCCTTCAGTGGCGATCGCATGCCCCTCGTGGGCGCTCTCCCGGACTACGCAGGTCTACATCTATTCTCCGGCTTCAGCAATCCTTTTGCTTTCGTGCCACCCATCGCCCAACGCTTTGCTAAAAGCCAGGTAGGCAACCCTGACCTCCTGATTGAGTCTCTAGCACCCTCACGATTTAAAGAACAAAATTAAAGCTTTGTAGTTTTTGCTACAGAATTTAGACTATATCTTTGGCTCTGGATTAAACTAAGAAATGGTTGGAGACCCCTGTCGTCACTCTGTTGTCTATCTGTGAGACCTATGACCCAGTCTAATTCCCGTATTCCTACCTCTAAAACTGCTCAGGAGCAAGATCGTGCTGTGCAGCGCTATCGCCGCACGAGCCCCAACAGCAAGGATCTCTATACCCAGTGGCAGGCTATTCGTGCGGCTGCACTCCAACAGCGCAGCCCTGACTCGCAATACGATGTGATCCCTGGAGAAGATAGCTATTAGTAGCCTATCCAGGCTCATTGGGTGGGCAATTTAGGTTGGGATTGCCCACCTACGAGCAATAGGTTCTAAACTAGCCCATCCTGCTCAATTTCTTCAATCACTTGGAGTCCACGAGGATCGCCCACTTTGAGCACAGCAAGACGGGCATCGTCGCGGACGCCCATGTCTTCATCTTCGGCAAAGGCTTCAATAATGGCGTCTATAGCCGTGGCATAAATCACGTTAGACGGCAGCTCTCGACACAGCAGGCCAATCGCCCAGGCACAGTTGCTGCGCACTGCTGCTACAGGATCACGCCGCAGAGCTTCAATGAGGGGAGGAATAGCGGCAATCACCGATTCGTAGTCTAGATTTGCCATCTGGGCTAGGGCACTGGCGGCCCATAGACGCACGGCGGAAATATCAGTGCGTAGGGCATGGGTGAGCGGCGTTAGGGAGCGGCGATCGCGGCAGTTGCCCAAGGCCCAGACAAGTCCTTTGCGCACATAGCCGTTCAGATCCTGCTCTAACTGCATAATGAGAGCATCAACGGCTAGGGGACTGGGGTTGCGTCCGAGGGCATAGGCGGCACTCACCCGGATGAGCGGACAGGTATCGGACAGAAGGTTAATTAATTGAGGAACGGCACGCGGTTCCTCTAGTTCACAAAATGCTCGGGTGGCCAACATGCGCTGCTGATTGTCGGACGCGTCTAGCAAAGGCAGCATTACGTCCGGATCTGGCTTGTCATCCTCAGATACGTCGATCGCCTCGAGATGATCCAGTGGGCTATCGGCGGCAATGGCAGGGTCTAACACGCTAGCATCGTCATCATACATATTGTCACTCTACAGCAAACCGTGCCCTGCGTAATGGGTCTCGACAGGAAAAATCTCCTAGCCCCATGGGGGCGATCGCCCCTAGCCCTAGCCTCTACCGCTGGATAGTTTATGGAATGCTCATCCTCGCCTAAGCTACCGATATCCTCTTTATGGTTGGCGAGACGGGTGTCCTTCTGAGACACTAGTAGTGGCACAATGGTGGAATACTCATTTTGAGGTGTTCTGGCTAGCTTACCCATGAACCGGTGTCACCGCCTCTTTGGGAATCTCAACCAGAAACTAGCCGTGATTCCCAGTTCAACGTAGCGGAACGTTGCCAGGGCGATCGCTAGATTCTACGGAGATCGATGCCCAGAGGTTGGCCAAACCTCCCTACTCCCGCCCTCAAATCACACACGCGGACGATCGATGACCATGACGACTTCCGTCTTGGAAGAGTTATTGCAATCCATGCCCCACCTGCGGTCACAGATGTACTTTAAAGCATCCTTGACAGCTCTTTCCCATGCCATGGAAGACCAGGTGCTGGCAGATACAGGGCAGCCTCTTGTCATTGCCAATTTTCAACGAGAACGATTTTACCGCCAAGAGGTCAACCGCTACCTACGCATTGCAGCATTAACCCCTCAGGTCTATGTCTTAGCCGCCGCCGAAACAGAATTTTCTAACCGCAGCGACCATTATGAAATGGTGGCCTTTGATGCCAATGATGAGCTGCGGCATGAATGGCATCTGGTGGTGATCGGGGCGCGGTATTCTGCCTGTTTAATCTGCCGTGAGCGCCAGGGCGTTTCTGACTTCGAGGGCGCTGAAGGGATGACGGTGGATCAAACCCGGCGGTTTGAAGGAGTTTGGACCTTTGATCGCCACGTGAGCTGTGAAGCCGCCAAGCTTTTATTAAACCGTGTCGCCTACTATCGCCCCGAGATTATCAAGAAGGTGGAGCAGGCCCGTGCTGACTTCCTCACGGATGGCCCCCTGCCGCCCCGAGATATTGACCCCGATCCCTTTGCTCAGCGCCTGGTTACCTATCTGCAAGCTGGGCAATACAAGCTTTTGAAAGCCTACCGCTCCATCGCGGCTCAGGAGCGCCGAGAACGATTGGCTAACCTGATTACCACCGCTATTCGGCGATCGCTCAATCCTCAAGAAATTTTCGCCGTGGCGGTCAAAGAACTGGGGCAGGCCATGGAGGTATGTCGCTGCTTGATCTATCGCTGCAAGGCTCGGGATCAAGCGGCCCAGATTCACCACGAGTATCGGTTTGAGGAAGGTCTGGCCTCGCTCCACGGAGAATCTTGGCCCTTGGCTGACAATCCTCTCTTTCAAGTGTTGACCGAAAGCCTAGAGCCGGTTGCCATTGTAGATACAGAGCAGACCCAAGCCTTTGACCTAGAAGCGGTGCGATCGCTGATTGATCGTTGGCAGATCCGGTCGTGGTTGATGGTGCCGATTGTCTACCAAGGTCGCCTGCTGGGGGTGATTGAGCTACAGTCTTGTATCGCTGACCCCCATGATTGGTCGGCGGATGAAATGAGTCTGGTAGAGGCGATTGCCACCCAATTGGGCACAACGCTGATTCAAGCCGAGTCCTACGCCCATCTTGAAGATCTCAATGAGCAGCTTGAAGCCCTAGAACGCACCCGCAGTAACCTGATTGCCATCACCGGCCACGAGCTGCGCACCCCGTTGTCTACTATTCAAATCTGCCTAGAGAGTCTATCCAGCGAACCTGATATGCCTCTAGAACTGCGGCAGGTGATGCTCAGTTCTGCCCTCTCCGATGCCGAACGCATGCGCACCCTGGTGCAGGATTTTCTCACCCTCTCGCAACTGGAAAGCGGTCGAGTGAAGTGGCATCTGGAGCCGCTGGATTTAGAGGAATGTGTGGACTTGGCCCTGAGCGGCATCCGTACCCGGCAGTCGGAGGGCAAGATGCCGACGATTACGGCCAATGTGTCCTTGCCGGAACTGCCGCTGGTGCGGGCTGATGGAGAATGGCTGGTGGAATTGCTCTCCAAGCTGTTGGACAATGCCTGTAAATTTACCGAGCCGGAAGGGCAGGTGGTGATTGAGGCCCGGCCCGCGAGCGATGCCAAAGCCATGCTGGAGGTGACCATTCGTGACACCGGGCGCGGCATTGAACCCAACCGCCTAGAGGCGGTTTTTGAACGGTTTTACCAAGAAGAAGGAGCCCTTCGGCGCACGGCCGGCGGGACGGGGCTGGGCTTGGCCATTTGCCGCCAGATTGTTGTGGGGTTGGGGGGCAAAATCTGGGCGGAGTCTGCTGGTCGTGACCAGGGCACCCAGTTCCACTTCACCATTCCCACCGCGGATACGGCCCGCTCGGCTCCACCCCCGGCGATCGCTCCCTCCCGTCCTCCCCGGCGATCGTCCAACCCCAAGCGCGCCAGCTTGCGGTAGCCCCGGATCCGGTTGGGTGATTCCCGAAGCGGACAGGGTCTATTACACTATGTAAAGAATCTAAAAAGAATCTCAGCAGGAGTTAATCCAGTCCTTTGGACTGCGTTCAGCTTCACGGGCAACAGGTTTGGCTAGGTTCACTACAGTCACTGGGTTGGAACAGGTTAAGGATGCGAGTTGCAATTATTGGGGCAGGGCTAGCCGGACTTTCGACCGCCGTGGAACTGGCGGATGCCGGGCATGAGGTAGAAATCTTTGAATCGCGTCCTTTTGTGGGCGGTAAGGTGGGTAGCTGGGTGGATGCTGAGGGCAATCACCTAGAAATGGGGCTGCATGTTTTCTTCGGCTGCTATTACAACCTCTTTGCCCTGATGGGAAAAGTGGGCGCGATTGATCACCTGCTGCTCAAGGAGCATGTCCATACCTTCGTGAACTCCGGCGGCACCCTAGGCGCGCTCGACTTCCGCTTCATCACCGGCGCACCGTTTAACGGTCTGAAAGCCTTTTTCACCACCTCTCAACTGTCGGTGCAAGACAAGCTACAAAATGCGATCGCCCTCGGCACCAGTCCAATTGTGCGGGGCTTGGTCGATTTTGAAGGAGCCATGCGCTCCATCCGTGACCTCGATGGCATCAGCTTTGCCGATTGGTTTCGTCAGCATGGCGGCTCCAACGGTAGCCTGAAGCGTATGTGGAATCCCATTGCCTATGCCTTGGGCTTTATTGACACCGAGCAGATTTCTGCCCGCTGTATGCTGACCATCTTCCAATTTTTTGCTGCCCGCACCGAGGCATCGGTGCTGCGGATGCTGGAAGGTTCGCCCTACGACTACCTGCACAAACCCATTTTGGATTACCTGGGAGCGCGCGGCTGTCAGGTGCATACCCGACGCGGCGTGCGCGAGATTTTGTTCAGTGAAGAGGGCGATCGCACTCAGATCACTGGCCTGGCGATCGCCAACGGTGACACCGTGGAAACCATTACCGCCGACGCCTACGTCTGCGCCTGCGATGTGCCTGGTGTCCAACGGCTGCTGCCCGAGACTTGGCGGAAATGGGATCAGTTCGAGAATGTGTATAAGCTAGAAACCGTTCCCGTCGCCACCGTGCAACTGCGTTTCGACGGCTGGGTCACCGAGTTGACCAATGCCGCCGAGCGCACCCAGGTTGACCATGCGGCGGGGCTGGATAACCTGCTCTATACGGCCGATGCTGATTTCTCCTGCTTTGCCGACCTAGCGCTGACCAGTCCCAGCAACTATTACCGCGAGGGTCAAGGTTCTCTGATCCAAGCCGTGCTCACCCCCGGCGATCCCTTCATTAAGCAACCCAACGACGCGATCGCCCAGCATGTGCTCGACCAAGTTCACAACCTGTTTCCCTCATCGCGATCGCTGACCATGACCTGGTCTAGTGTGGTAAAGCTAGCCCAGTCGCTGTACCGGGAAGCGCCGGGTATGGATCGATATCGCCCCGATCAAAAGACGCCGATCGCCAACTTCTTCCTGGCCGGTAGCTACACCCAGCAAGATTACATTGACAGCATGGAAGGGGCGACCATTTCTGGCAAACGGGCGGCCAAGGTCATCCTAGAATCCTTCGGCGATCGCACCGATATTCAAGAGCTGACCCTGGTTGCCTAGACCGTCTTGATCTCCCCCGCGATTCCTCCTACACTCGTCTTCCCACACCCTTCCCTGGTTGTTCATCACGGCACCTATCTATGTCTGATTGGCTCGAACATAGCGTTCAAGTTGAAGTCGAAACCCCCGTCGAGCACGTCTGGAGTCTATGGTCTGACCTAGAACAGATGCCGCGCTGGATGAAATGGATCGACTCGGTACAGATTTTGGAGGACGATCCCGAACTCTCTCGCTGGACCTTGGCCTCCGGAGGTCTAGAATTTCGCTGGCTCTCCCGCATTTTGAAGGTCACGCCCAATCAAATTATTCAATGGGAGTCGGTAGACGGGCTGCCCAATCGCGGTGCAATTCGGTTCTACGACCGAGGCGATCGCAGCATTGTAAAGCTCACCGTTGCCTATGCTATTCCCGGTATTTTGGGGCAGTTGATGGACAACCTCTTCCTGGGTCGTGTGGTCGAATCGACCATTCAGGCCGATCTCGAACGCTTCCGTAACTATGCCCTTGCCCACCGTTCATAGGTTTTAATGACCCATTCCCCGGCTTATACTCCCCCCTGGCTGCTGAAAAATGGCCTAGCCATGACCCTGCATACGGCCCGCTGGGTCAAGCGACATTGGCAGCAACTCACCCTCGAACCACAGCCGATCTACCGCAGTCATATCTTTTACGGCGCGAATGGGGTGCCGCTGCACGCCTGGATTGCTCAGCCCCCCGGAGCGATCGCCACCATGATTGGCACCTACGGCATCACGGGCTGCTTAGACAATCAATGGCTGCTGCAAATTCTAGGACGGAAAGCGATCGCCCGAGGTTTTGCCGTGATTTTGTTTGACTGGCGAGCCCATGGCAAAAGCGGTGAACTATCACCCACCCTCACCTCCGATGGTCTCTATGAGGGGCAAGACTTTGTCCACATTGCCGACCAGGCCAAAGCCATGGGCTTTCCCAGTCCCTTTTGGTTTACCGGCTTTTCCCTGGGCGGACAGTTGGCCCTGTGGGGTGGTCATGCCGCCCAAGATCTCAGCGCCTATGCTCACCTGCAGCCCGAGGATATGGGTGGCGTTGCGGTCATTTGCCCCAATCTCGACTCCAACCGCTCCCTCACCTACCTAATGCAGGCCCCGCTGGGTCGATATGTGGAGCGAGCTATTACCCAGGAGCTCACTCGCCTGGCCTGGAAGCTCCATCATTTCCACCCCCAAGCCATTGACCCAGAAGCGATTCGGCGAGCTCGCAGCATTCGTGGCTTCGACCAAGAGCTGGTGATTCCTGCCCTAGGCTTCGCTACCGTAGAAGACTACTACGAAGCCAGCAACCCTCTGCCGTTACTGCCCCACCTATCCCATCCCACCTTGATTCTCTACGCTGCCGACGATCCTCTCTTTGCCCCCAGCATCATTGCCGATCTTCAGCAGGCCTGCCGTGACAATCCTGCCATCACTCTCTGGCTCACCCGCTACGGTGGCCATATTGGCTACCTCAGCAGCCAGGCCTGTCAGTCTTTTTGGGGCGATCGCGATCCGTGGTGGGCATGGAACCGACTGCTTGATTGGTGTACTGCTCATCCAAAAACCGCCGCCCGATCTGCTGAGCTAGGCGGCGATCGCCTTGAGTCATCTGTTCACGAGCGATCCCCAAGCATGTGCGCCCAGCTTCCAAACATCCCCCATGTGTAACGGATCGTGACAATTCGCAACAAAGACCATCATGTTCTGGGGGCTGAACTTACCCTAGCGATCGCCTACCTGCTTAGAAACAAAAGCGACTTCGTATCCTAGGGCATCAAAAAAGCTGAGCAATCATGCTTATAATCTGTACAAGAATCTTATTTTTCTTATACAAACCTTTGCCAAGTCGCTAGAATAACCTGTAGTTAAATACCCATTAGTGATGCCTCGGATACTTGTCATTGACGACGATTCTGCAATTTCAGAACTGGTTGCTGTCAACCTAGAAATGGCCGGCTATGATGTGAGTCAGGCAGCGGATGGTATTAAAGGTCAGGCCATGGCTCTGCAACTGATACCTGACCTGATCATGTTGGACTTAATGCTGCCCAAGGTGGATGGCTTTACGGTGTGCCAACGGCTGCGGCGAGATGAGCGCACAGCAGATATCCCCGTGCTGATGCTCACGGCCCTTGGACAAACCCAAAACAAAGTGGAAGGCTTCAATGCGGGAGCTGATGATTACTTAACGAAGCCGTTTGAAGTTGAGGAAATGCTGGCACGGGTTCGAGCCCTGTTGCGCCGCACCGATCGCATTCCCCAGGCGGCAAAGCATACCGAAATCCTCAACTACGGGCCGCTGACCCTAGTTCCAGAGCGGCTAGAAGCCATTTGGTTTGACCGAACGGTTAAGCTCACCCACCTAGAATTTGAGTTGCTCCATTGCCTCTTGCAGCGCCATGGGCAAACCGTTTCCCCGAGTGAAATCTTGAAAGAGGTGTGGGGCTATGATCCAGATGACGATATTGAAACCATCCGGGTTCACGTTCGCCATCTACGCACCAAGCTAGAGCCAGATCCCCGTCATCCCAAATATATTAAAACGGTCTATGGGGCAGGCTACTGCTTGGAGCTTCCCAGAGTTGAGCAGACTGAATCAGAAGACTCTCCCCAAGCCGTCTAACGAGCCTTAGACATCCTTACGGCCGACCCACCCGATGCATCAGGGCACCCTATTACTCTATGCCTGATGCGGTCTAGGTTCGGCTAGTGAGGGCCGTGCTCTAATCGTCGTGATGTCAGCATCATGCTTATCGCCATGTCTTGTTGTCTACCCAAGTGAAATGGCTCGAAAACCTTGCGATTTCCGAGCCACTCAGCGAAGATTTGATACCCCCAGGGGAATTCGAATCCCCGTCGCCTCCGTGAAAGGGAGGTGTCCTAGGCCTCTAGACGATGGGGGCGCGTTAAAATCTCCTTTATTAAAGTAGCGAATCTAGGAAACCGTGTC
The DNA here is from genome assembly GCF_016888135.1 of Leptolyngbya sp. CCY15150. Taxonomy (NCBI): domain Bacteria; kingdom Bacillati; phylum Cyanobacteriota; class Cyanophyceae; order Leptolyngbyales; family Leptolyngbyaceae; genus Leptolyngbya; species Leptolyngbya sp. CCY15150. The sequence continues at coordinate 97,124 of NZ_JACSWB010000289.1, read as the reverse complement.
AATACTTTTGCGCAGATCTTTTTCCAACCTCCGTAGACCTTGCTACTGAAGCGGTAGCCCATGACGTATCTTTGTGGGCAAATCTAGGCAGAAACCACCCTGCGATCCTAGGAGCAATGCTGCCGATATCAATCTAGATGATGCTCCTATTGCGAAGCACAGGTTTCTAGAGCGGTGGTTCTGGGTTGCCAGTACAAGCCTGCCTAGAACCACAATAGTCACGGACAGAGGCGATCGCTCTCCCGGCACTGGAGGGGCATAACCACCTCCCGCAAGCCCCTATCTAGGCTCCTTTCATTTAGTTTCCTTGCACCTAGGCAAGAGAATTGCGCAAACGCATGAGCTGACGGCGCATTCGAGGGGATGCATTGACCTCAGAGGTCTCTTGCACATCAACCACAGCATCCAGCGTTTCTAGACAATCATCTGCGCCGCAAGACAATGCTTCAAGCAGCAGTTCTAGGAGTTGCTCTGAATCAACAGCCATCACCTCTTTATCTTCAACCAACCGAAATTTGAGGTGAATCTCGCAATCATACACACCGACTTCAGAGGTTTCGGTTTGTTGCCGTAGGGAACCAGTCTTCATAGCGTTTGGGTGAGGGGAACAACAACAGACACAGATGATGAACTGCCACCATTCGACAATGCTCAACTCTCAACTCAAGAATCATCCAGGGAGCATCTCAGTTTCGCAAGTTGACCCTCATCCCCCAACCCCTTCTCCCCAACCAAGAGAAGGAAAGCCGGATTCAACGTCCCTTGCCCGACTTGGGAGAGGACTTTAGGGTGAGAGCTACAAACGTGGGATGCACCCATCATCCATCCACGGATCGGACACGTTACGTCTTAAATTGTGGGTCTGATTGCAAGTGCTGATCATTCATCAACTTTGGTCAATCTAACATAGTTATATTGAGGACTATATCCGCTATTTAGCTGAATTCAAACTGTCATTAATCATCACATTATATCCAGAGAAAATGACTGCAATTCACAGAAAATTCACATAATCTGGCAATGCGATCGCGATTGCTTTAACTTGTTTTATAAAATTCAATCGCTCCTTATTGAACCATGGATGAAGCTCAGTCATAAATGCTTCACAGGGAGCTTCATATCGTAGAGAAAGACACATCTTGTTCGGCAAGCTGTCAGGCTATCCGTATATATCCGTAGGTTTTATAGAGGCGATCGCTTAGAGAGAGCTTGATTTCTCGCGATAGATCTTCCACATCAGGCTATTGTGTAAATGTATTCGTTTTAACGTCATATAGCTTCTATTCATCAATGATTTACATATTTTTTTCTCTACTTTGAATCCACATTTTTTAGGTGGTATGAAATATATCCTGAAATCTTCACGATCTACGGAGTCTTGAACATATCAACTCATCTATTGAACCGATGTCAAACTGCATATCACAAGTTTTGAGTTTAAGGGTAATGTATGTTTGACAAACATCAAAACTTTAAACTTCCAGTCCTAGCTAACGGACAAATCTGGTTGCGTAGGCTGGGTTGAGCAACGGAAAACCCAGCACCAGCCTAGATTCTGTTGAGTTGTGCTGATGTTCACCCAGTCTACGAGAGAATCAGGATGGCAGGAATTGTGTCAGCTAATCAGGATGTGTCTGTCAGACTAGTGACGCTCAGCGGTCATCTCTTGACTATCGTCGTTGCGCAGGCGGCTCGTCTGCAGCAAGCCAGAGGCGCGACAGGAGACAAATACTACGCCATGAAGTACTAGGGATTTCTGGAGCCATGGCCGCATCGAACTGACGTTGAATCCTGCTAGTCCTTCTAGAGTTCACCCAGTAGCAGGATTATTTATCTGGGTATTTCTCCTATTAATAAGTACATCTAATGAGTACATCGATAGGGATCTGTTCCACAGCGTCAAACGAGTTTCATGGATCACAGGTGTGACGACCCATGTTTGCGAAACCGTATCGTTGGTTGGTTGTGACATGTCGAGTCTGAGTTGTGACATGTTGAGTCTGCATTGACGACCTGACGGATTTACAGCTTATGAACGACCAAGCTATCTGGTTGACCGTCTAGTATCCGCTATGCCCTCTTGCCAATATCGAACCCATGACCCATCCAACTCAAGAATCTGCCATTAGTCCATCCTCTGATCGTGAGGCTTCATCATCTACGCCATCCAGTTCCTCTAAGCGGCCATGGCTCATTGGGTTAGGCATTATTCTGCTGCTTGTGGGAGGCGGAGTGGGCTGGCGTTGGTGGATGAGCAGCCAAGCCGGTGGGGGAGCCCCTGAGGGCATGATGATGCCAGGCGGCGGCCTACCCGTGCAACTGGAGACCGTTGAGCGATCGCCCATTGAGGAGTCGTCCGAGTTCATCGGCAATTTAGAATCTCGCAACTCCGTGAGCCTGCGACCTGAGATTGAGGGTCGTGTGGTCGAGATCTATGCGGAGCCAGGACAGCAGGTTGAGGCTGGCACACCGATCGTGCAGCTCAGCCCCGATGAGCTCCAGTCTGATCTAGCTAGTTTGCTAGCCGATATCAATTCAGCACGGGCCATTCGAGCCAGTTCTGCCTCTGAAGTTGATGCCCTCATTGCCGATCGGGTAGCCGCCGTTGCCGAAGTAGACCTCCAGCAGGAAGAATTTAACCGCGCCTCAGCGCTGGTTGAAGAAGGAGCCTTTCCTCAGCAGCAGCTCGACTTGGCGGCGCGTAATCTGGATTCTGCGATCGCTCAATTGAATGCCCTAGACCGGCGGATTGACTCAGCCCGTGCCAATTTGGCCGAATCAGAAGCTGCTCTGGAACGCGCCCAAGCCGATGCGGCCAGCGCCAATGCCCGACTACAGGATACCGTCGTGGTGGCTCCTTTCAACGGCACCTTGGGCGATATTCCTGTCAAGGTGGGAGACTTTGTCAGCCAAGGTGATCTCCTCACGAGCGTGACCCAGGATCAAACCTTGGAACTACGGCTCTCCGTGCCCATTGAACGGCGTCCGTTGATGCGCAATGGCCTACCGGTGGAACTGGTGGATACCCAGGGAACTACTCTGCGCCAAGGGCAGGTTAGCTTTATCGCGCCCCAAGTGGAGCCCGGAGCCCAAACCGTTTTAGCCAAAGCGTCGTTTTCCAATGGCGATCGCCGCCTGCTGGATGGACAATCGGTGCGGGCTCGGATGATTTGGAACCAAGAGAATGGCATCTTAATTCCCACAGAAGCGATCGCCCGCATTGCCGGACAAACCTTCGTCTATATCGCCGTTGCCCCACCCCCCTCTGAGGATGGAAGCGAGGGCCCAGCTCTGATCGCCCAACAGCGCCAAGTCACTCTAGGCAGCATCCAAGGCAACCGCTATCAGGTTCTAGAAGGGCTAGAACCCGGTGAGCAGCTCATTGTTTCAGGCATCCTTAATTTGTCGGACGGTGTCCCCATCATGCCCGAAGAGCAAGAGGCAGCCGAAGAAGCGCCTCCAGCCCCAGAAGCCAATAAATAACCCACTATCCTCAGGTATCCCAGGAGCTGTTAGCGCAACCTTTCCACTCCTTGCTGTTTCCTTCTGCTGAGCTTGAGACCGATTCACCTCCGTTCTTCCCCCTCCATCAGCCCATGTTTGCCAACTTTTTCATCAAGCGCCCAGTCTTTGCCTCCGTCTGTGCGTTCATTGTGTTACTCGTCGGGTTGATCAGCATTCCCACCCTGCCCATTGCGCAATATCCGGATATTAGTCCCACCCAGGTGACGGTGCAGGCCAACTACACTGGCGCTAATGCGGAAGTGGTCGAAAGTAGCGTCACCAATGTATTGGAGCGTGAAATCAACGGGGTTGAGGGGCTGCGCTACATGACCTCCAGCAGCAGTAACAGCGGAACGTCCTCGATCACCGTCACCTTTGAGGCCGATCGCGACCCCGATATTGCTGCTGTGGATGTGCAAAATCGCGTATCTTCAGCCCAGCCGCGCCTACCGGAAAGCGTGCAGCGTACTGGGGTGACGGTTAATAAGGAAAACAGCAACTTTTTGATGGCGATCGGGCTGTTTGCTGAGAATGATGAATATGATGACGTGTTCCTCAGCAACTACACCGACCTGTACATGGTGGATGCCCTGCGGCGCATTCCTGGCATTGGTAATGTGATCATTTTTGGGGAACGCCAATATGCCATGCGCATCTGGCTGGATCCCAACCGCTTAGCATCTCGGGCGCTAACGCCTCAGGATGTAGTGAATGCCATTAATGAGCAAAATCTGCAAACCGGGATTGGGCGTATTGGGCAACCGCCCTTAGACGACGGACAGCAGTATCAAATTGACCTGCGTGCCGTTAGCCGGCTCACGGATGTATCGGAATTCGAGAACCTGGTGGTGAAACGGGGGGATGACGGTACATTAGTGCGCCTCGGTGATGTGGGCCGGGCAGAACTGGGAGCGGAAGACTACAGCACCTTCCTGCGATTTCGAGGCCAGGAGGCTGTGGGGCTGGGGATCGTGCAGCTTCCTGGCAGCAATGCCCTAGAGGTTTCCAGGGCGATCAAAGCGGAGCTAGAACGGTTGTCCCAAAGCTTTCCGCCAGGGATGCGCTACCAAATTGCCTTTGATACTACGCTGTATGTCGAAGAATCCCTTTCTGAGGTGATGTGGACGCTGCTGATTGCGATCGCCCTGGTGGTGTTCGTGATTTTCATCTTTCTGCAAAACTGGCGCACCACGCTGATTCCCGCCATTACTATTCCAACTGCCCTCGTCGGCACCTTCATCTTCGTCAACCTGTTTGGCTTTTCCATCAACAGCCTCACCCTGTTTGGGTTGACCTTGGCGACAGGCATGGTGGTGGATGACGCCATCATTGTGGTGGAAAATATCAGTCGTCTGATTCAAGACGAGGGACTACCGCCTGTGGAGGCGGCCATTGAATCCATGCGGGAGTTGACGGGAGCGGTGGTGGCCACCTCCCTGGTGTTGATGGCCGTGTTCATTCCCGTGGCCTTCTTCCCAGGCACCACCGGAGCCCTCTACCGCCAATTTGCCCTGACCATTGCCTTTTCGATTACCGTTTCCACCTTCCTAGCCCTAACCCTGACCCCAGCCCTCGGGGCTCTGTTGCTCAGACCCGATCGCCATGATGAGGGCTGGCTCGGCCATCTCTTCCAGCGCTTCAACCGTTTCCTGGATAGTACCCAGCGGAATTATCGCAGTTTCCTAGGGCGGCTGGTGCGGGTGCGCAGCTTAATGGTGGGTATCTTCATTGTGCTGCTAGGGCTCACGGCTCTCGTCTACACCAGTGTGCCCAGCGCCTTCTTGCCGGAGGAAGACCAGGGCTACTTCATCACCATTGTGCAGGCCCCGGAAGGTGTCTCGCTCAACTACACCAGCGATGTGCTGACCCAGATTGAAGACGAGATTTTGCAAATTCCTGAAGTAGTGGCCACCTTTGCCGTGGGAGGCTTTAGCTTCAGCGGCAGCACCGCCAACAGCGGGATTGTGTTTTCTACCCTGACGCCTTGGAAAGAGCGGACGGGCCCCGGTCAATCGGCGTCAGCCATCATTGGGCAACTATTTGGCACATTCTCCCAAATTACGGAAGCAAGGGTTTTTCCGGTGAATCCTCCCACCATTCAGGGGTTAGGACAATTTGGTGGATTTAACTTCCAGCTCCAGGATCGTCGGGGTAGCGGCCCTCTGGATGATCTGCTGGCCACCACCGGCCAGTTTCTAGGACAGGCTAACCAAACTCCTGGCCTGCAGGCGGTCTTCACCACATTTTCGGCGAATTCACCACAGTTTTTGGTCAACGTCGATCGCAATACGGCGAAAGCTCTCGGCGTCAACATTGACGATATTTTCAGCACCCTAGAAACAGCGATCGGCTCCCGCTATGTGAATGACTTCACCTTGGGGCAACGCAACTATCGGGTCTATGTGCAGGCTGATCAACAGTTTCGATCGAGCCCTGAGGATATTGAGCAAATCTACGTGCGATCGCAGGCCGGTGAGATGATTCCTATCAGTTCGCTGATTGATATTGAACCTACCACGGGTGCTCAAACCATTAACCACTTCAACCTGTTTCGATCGATCGAAATTTCTGGATCGCCTGCCCCTGGCTATAGTTCGGGAGATGCGATCAGCCGCGTGGAAGAGCTCGCAGCCCAGCTTCCTCCCGGCTTTGGCTATGAATGGGCCGGCACCTCCCGAGAAGAGATCGAATCTGGCGGACAAGCGCCCCTGATTTTTGGTCTAGGGCTCGTCTTTGTCTTTCTTGTCCTAGCTGCCCAGTATGAAAACTACCTGGATCCCCTGATCATTCTCCTGGCGGTGCCCCTAGCCGTCCTAGGCGCGCTCTCGGCCCAGGCCCTGCGCGGATTGGAAAATGATCTCTATTGCCAGATTGGTTTGGTGATGTTGATTGGTCTGTCGAGCAAAAACTCTATTTTGATTGTGGAGTTTGCCAACCAACTGCGCGAACGGGGCATGTCGATTACCAAGGCGGCCCTGGAAGCCTCCCGAGATCGCCTCCGACCCATTTTGATGACCGCCTTTTCCACCCTGCTGGGTATTTTCCCTCTGACCATCGCCACCGGAGCTGGGGCCGCTAGCCGTCAGTCTCTGGGTACCACGGTCTTTGGCGGCATGTTCATCGCCACGTTCCTGAGCCTCTTTGTGGTGCCGGTGCTGTACATTGTCATCTCCCTGGCCAGCGATCGCCTCATGAAGCGGTTTCGTTAATGGGCAGGGTGAGCCGACTGAGGGGAGCGATCGCTTCCTGCCGGTCGAGGTTGGGGCCGAGGGTCACCATGACTTGATCAAGCTGCTGGGTCAGCCATCGCTGAAACAGCCGATCCTGCAACTCTCGACGGACTTGATCGGTCAACTGAGCCGTCACGCGATTTTCCACCTGCAGCAGCGTCCACTGTTGACCCACCAGGATCGGGCCAATCAGGGTGCCGAGGGGAACGGTCATCACCGGCGATCGCACCGCCTCTGGCAGTTGGGCAATGGGGATCAGCCCACGCAGCACCGTCACCTGCTGGGGTTCTCTGCGCTCATAGGTTTGGATCACTTGATCCATTGTCAGGGTGCGATCGCGCAGGGATGGGGCAATCGTTTCCAACAGCGTTCCATCCACTGCCAGAATGCAGCAGAGGTCTGCCTCACTTAGCAATCCTTGCTGCTGCTGAAAATAGGCGAGGAGATCCGGCGCAGCAATCTTGGCTTTGAACTGTTCCAGCTTCAGGGTCAAGATCATCCGCTTGTGAAACACCTCACGGGTCAAATTCTGCGCCCCTAGCCAGCGGGCAAACGCCTCGTCAGGAATCAACCGTTGCTGCTGGCGAAACTGAGCGATCGCTCCCTCAACCTCCTCCACACTCACCGGCAGATCGGCATCCTGAGCTTGGATGGCTTGATGCACAATATGTTGACTGACAATATCCTGGATCAGCGGTGATAAGCGTCCAGACAATTGCAGGTAGCGCAACACCGTCCCTAAGGATAGAGACTGTTGATTGATCGCCAAAAACGGTACATCATCGAAGGACTGAACTGGCTCGCTTACTGAATGCATATCGTGGGGTTGGGCATCACTGCCCTAGATAAGTGGGGAGACGGGGATGACATCAGCCGTTCAGTGTGGGTGAATGAACAGCAAGAACTTTACCGACGCTGCTAAGATCCATCTAAATTAGAGCAAGATAGGTAGAGCTAGGTGATCCCCAGGGACTAGAAGAACATTGGGGTATTCATGCGGAGAGGTCGAACCCCTAGACGGTTAGACGTAAACCTCTCGGGTTCAGTGCCTACACCGGGCTGGTGCATTCTACCGCCATAGGCATTACCCTCTATAGTTTCTTTCACGCTAGTCCTCGATATGTCCGATAGATTTCTGGGCGGTTTATCTGAGATCCGTCGAGAAATCTATCAAGCCCCTCTGCCGCAAATCGTCCCACCTCGTTTATTACCTTCGATACCCATGAGTGACACGATTCTTGACGTTCGCAACCTCCAGGTTCAATTTCGTACCGATGAGCAAGTGGTGCGTGCGGTCGATGGCATTTCCTTCACTGTCCAACGCGGACAGACGTTAGGAATCGTGGGTGAATCTGGCTCTGGGAAATCGGTCACATCCCTAGCGGTGATTGGCTTGGTGCCTAGTCCTCCGGGAGAGGTGGTCTCCGGCGAGATCTGGTTTCAGGATGGCGATCGCCCTGAGCCGGTGGATCTGCGATCGCTGCCTCCTGAGCAGTTGCGCCTGTATCGCGGGGAGCGCATCGCCATGATTTTTCAAGAGCCGATGAGCAGCCTTAACCCGGTGTATACCTGCGGTTTTCAGCTGATCGAGATGATCCAGCAACATCAAGATATTCCCAAGGCAGAAGCTCGACGGCGCGCCATCAATCTCCTCCAGGAAGTGAAGCTGGTGGCCAGTGATGAAGACCTGGCCCAGGACTATCGGGATCAGCAGCAGGCGATCGGGGCAGCGCCGCCCTCGGATCGAGAGGTGATGCAGGCGATCGCTGAGCAAAAGCAGGCGATTTTGAAACGCTACCCCCATGAGCTATCCGGGGGACAGCTTCAGCGGGTGATGATTGCCATGGCTATTTCCTGCAATCCATCCCTGCTGATTGCCGATGAACCTACCACAGCCCTGGATGTGACGGTGCAGGCTTTGATTTTGGACCTGCTGCGGGAATTGCGCGATCGCCGAGGCATGTCTATCCTGTTCATTACCCATGATCTGGGGATCATCGCCGATATTGCCGATGACGTCGTCGTCATGTATCAAGGCAAAATTGTTGAGCAGGGCAGCGTCGTCGATATTTTTGATGCCCCCCAGCACCCCTACACCAAAGGTCTGCTCACCTGCCGCCCCCAACCCGATCGGCGGATGCGCTATTTGCCCACCGTCTCCGACTTTATGCAGGTGTCTCAATCTGCCGACGGTGCCGTCATCCTAGAGGAAAAACCCTTGGCTCAAGAGGATCTGAGTCGCATTGGGGAACAGATCAGTGATACCGAGGTAAGCGATCGCCTCACCAGTCTTACCCAATCCTCCCCCCTGCTCTCGGTGCAAAATTTGCAGGTGGGCTTTCCGGTGCGGGGGCTTTTGGGGCAAACCCAGCGCTATGTGATGGCGGTGAATGGGGTGAGCTTCGATGTTTATCCGGGGGAAACCTTGGGCCTGGTGGGAGAATCGGGCTGCGGCAAAACGACGCTGGCGCGGGCCTTGATGCGCTTAGTGCCTTCCATGGGTGGACGCATCACCTTCGATGCCCTGGATGTCACAGCCGTGCAGGGGCGCGAGCTGCGGATGCTGCGGCGCGAACTGCAAATTGTCTTCCAAAATCCCTACAGCTCCCTCGATCCGCGATTAACCGTGGGGGCAGCGATTATGGAACCGATGATCATCCACGGCACCCTGCGCCAGGCCCGTCAGCGCCGGGAACGGGTTCTCTATTTGCTGGAACGGGTGGGACTAGAGGCCAATGCCATCGATCGCTATCCCCATGAATTTTCGGGCGGGCAGCGGCAGCGGGTTTGCATTGCCCGATCGCTGGCCCTCAATCCTAAGTTCATCATTTGTGATGAGTCGGTCTCGGCTCTGGATGTTTCTGTGCAGGCGCAGGTGTTGAATCTGCTGAAAGAGCTGCAGGACGAATTTGGGCTCACCTACATCTTCATTTCCCACGATCTGGGGGTGGTGAAATTTATGAGCGATCGGATCATGGTGATGAATCAAGGCAAGGTCGAAGAACTGGGCCCCGCTGAGCAGATTTATCAATCACCCCAGAAGCCATACACCCAAAGCCTCATTGCCGCCATTCCCCTCGGCAACTTGGAGCAGATCCAGTATCGCCAAGAGCAGCGTCGCGCCGCCGTTAAGGGCTAGGGCTAGACCCCTAACTTTCAAGCTTCCACAGCAGGCTCGACACCATATTCGTGGTCATATGAGCGACGATGGGAATCAGCAGATTGCCGGTTTCGAGGGCGCTGAAGCCCAGCACGGCTCCCACCGTCGTTGCCCAGATCACGTAGGGCCATTGCTGCACACCACTGAAGTGCAGCACGCCAAAGCAAAGGCTGGATACCACCACCGCCACGCCATTGAAGCCTAGGGCCGGCAGCATCACGCCGCGAAACAGCAGCTCTTCGCTCAACCCTGGCAAAATACCTAGCCATACCAAATCAGGCCAGATCAGGGGTTTGAGCACCAGCTTCAGATAGAGATCAGCGCTGTATTGGTAGGCGGGCCAAAGTTGGTAGACCAGACTGCTGGCCACCGTGATGCCCAGCCCAATGCCTACACCAAGGGCGATCGCCGACACCGACAGTTGCACCTCCAAAATTGTCCCATCATCTAGCCAAAGCCAGATCCGGGCCACCAATAGCAATAGGATTGCCGTGACGCCCATGGCCGCCAAGATTTGGATGCGACTAAGGGGTTCAAACTCTGGCTCTTGAGGCAACGGTTTACTCACAGGACAGTTCAGATGTGGACAACGGGGGACTTATAACGGACGTAGGGGTAACAGGGTGGGCGTGAGCGCATCGAGATGGACACCGGCCCGCTCGGCAGCGATCGCCCCGATGGCTTCTAGGTATGACGCGACTCGCAGAGCTGGAAGCCCCAAGGTATCGGGAGAAGCTTGCATCATCGTCGAGTTGTCACCCACGGTAATCAGCCGGGCTGTTTGACTCAAGCCTAGCACTGCGGCCCCACCACAGGCACTGTCGGGAGCAATCAGAGTTTGAATTTGGTTGGCCCAAAGGCTATGGGCATCAACCCGATCGGTAAACTGCGGGGCGCGGCTTAAGCCAGCCAGCACGCAGGGTAAAAAGGTATAGCCAAGCTCCTCCGCCGCTGAGCGAGGGGAAATGCTGGGATCTAAGGGCAGGGGTTGCAGGGCCGGCGCATGGGCACAGGGCAGCCGAAAGGTTTTAACCACGAGGTGGCTAATCACCGCCTCTGCTCCCGCTAGGGGATCGACGCCCTGGCCCTGACGGTACTGGGTGAGGGCCTCGCTACCGACGTCATCGGGAAAACGGGCTACCACAGCGATCGCCTCCGCTCCCCCGCGATGAATAGCCGCTTCCACAGCCCGCAGGAGACTATCGGGACGTTGAATGGTGCCCCAGGTGGCTCCTGAGTCCGCCGTTTGCAGCGACACCCCTAGGGGCGCATCCGTGACCACATAGTCAGTTAAACTCAGACCCAGAGTGGCACGGGCCGCATCCGCCGCCTGCAACTGTCGCCAGCGCAGGTCAGATTCTATGCCCGCGTCCAACACCAGGCCAATGCGGTTTTGCTGCACCGGCCGCAGGCCCCAACGTCCGAGGGCCACCTGATCGAGCCCGTAGCCTTCCACATACAGGGCGTTGGCGATGGGCCAGTAGAGCTGGGCTCCGTTGAGCACATTGGGATGGGTAATTAGGCAATCCACCACTTGGGCGATCGCTCGTGCTACGGGCAGAGCATCACCGGCATAGCCACCGATAGCGGCACCGACGCCGGTGGGCACGATCAGCATGGCTGTGTAGGGCATCGAGATGGAGGTCATGCGTTCTGTTGTCTAGGGGCAGCCTGCACCACCACCGCTTCCACGATCGCCACCTGACGATCCGTATCCACTTGGGTAATTGCCCAGCGCAGCGGGTCGCCATAAACGGCGAGGGCCTGCTCAATGGCCGTCACCCGCTCGGCTTGTACTAGGGGGAGGGGGAGTTCTAGCGTCACAAACTGAGTCACCATAGCAGTCTAGCGATCGCCTTCTGTGGATTGGCAGCGCTGGTCTGTCTAGGGATAGGCCCTAGTCCAGTTACGCTTTATTTTGAAACTGACCAAACTGCAGGTGATAGACCGTATCTTCCTTCTCGGTCTCAATTTTTAGGTCAGAGCGAGGATAGGAGCAGCAGAGCAGCGCATAGCCCTGGGCCTGTAGATCGGGACTAACGCCCATGCCCTCGCTTTGGTCAACCTCGCCTTCAACTACCAATGCCGCACAGGTGGTACAAACTCCAGCATTACAGGACGAGGGCAGCTCCAAACCCTCATCCAAGGCTTTAGACAAAATGGTTTGATTGTCGGGCACTTGCAGCGTATAGGTTGTGCCTTGATGTTGAATCTGAACAGTATATTCGGCCATTGTTTGACTAACGTTTAACGAATTTTAAAGGGAATCTTAAACAGCAAAACCGTCTGCCACCGGGGGCAGAGCGATCGCACCCAACGTTTGGGGGTTGTTCAGCCGTTTTGATTAGACCGTAAAGGTTCGCTTGAGCTCATCAATCAGGTCATCGAGCTCCTCTAAGGCCTGGTTGACATCGATGCGCAGCGTACCCAAATCAGGTTGCTCTAGCAACTTGAGAAGCGATTCGCGCTTACGTTCTAACACGCTAATTTTGCCGATCATGAGTTGTGGGTCTAGCATTACAATTTCTTAGCGTAGGCTGCTTCAGGATTATACCGGGTGGAGACCGTTCCCTTGAAGGTGCCCCATATATACGGTAGGGCATTTCGGGACGAGGGATGCATCTTGGGCGATCGGAACTTGCGGGGGGACGAATCATCAAGTCCGACCCCGTTAGGATGTCAGATTTCCCGTTACCGACATACACTAGGGCAAAGGGAACGCGCCTCGCTGATGATCATCTGCCCCTAGGCTAGTCTAAACCTACGGGTCATGGCCAATCGCTTAGCCGCTATCTCGCAGCTACACCGTTTAATAGCATCACGGCATTCGCAAAACCTCTACATCTCGTCCTCCTGAGGCTTACGCACCGACTCTAAATCCGCCCTATTTAGATGTCCTGTTTATGCTTGAACGACTTCCAGACCGCTTTGTAGCGTAAGTCATGCCATCGGAAAGACCCTTATTGAGTTTATGATTCAGGCATCAACCATGTCTCAAGACGTTCTGGCCCAAGCACAAACCGGCGACCCTAAAGCAATCGAGCGCCTGATGAACCACACGACGCGATCGCGCGGTATTCGCACCCGTGTGGCATCCCAAGATGGTTATCTGCATATTTTGTTTGAGTCGGATCGAGTCATCGACCAAGACAAGATGACCACGTTCGTGCGCCATAGTCTTGTTCAGCTTCGGGTGGAGGCAGTTTCTGCGGTTATGGTGTATGGACGACAGCAGCACCAACCCCATGTCAACTGGACGAGCAAGGTACTGTTGGATAGTGAGCCTGCTGAGGACAGCGCAGAGGGTATTTCAGAGAATAGTTTAGAGGGTATCTCAGATCATGTGCCCGTCGCTCCACCCACGGCACCTGAGTCTGCAAACCATGACCTGACCTCATCGTTATCCGAGCCCAGCGAGCCCCCATCCGAACAATTTGAGGCAACCTCTGATCTGGAAACTCCCGTCGTCCCCGAAGCTGAAGACTATCTGGCGATCGCTGAGCCTACGCAAGCTACTGATACCGACGACTTTTCTCCAGCGCCCCCGCCTGAGGCAGTGCCGGACGATTATGCTGACCAAGGTCTAGCGGATCAACGTGTCACCCAAGATGATGCTACGTCCTCAGGTTTGATCACAGATGAACCGAAAGCTGAGAGTCAAGATAGCGATTGGGATAGCCTCAGCCGTTTTGACGTTGGTGAGACAGTAGACGAACCGAAAGCTGAGAGCCAAGACAGCGAGTGGGACAGTCTTAGCCGTTTTGACATCACTGACACAACAGATGCAGAATCCCTCCAGGTCGATGATGTTTCCTTCGCAGATGTAGAGTTTACCTCAGGCAACCCCGATGCCCTCACCGGTGCTTTGGGCGATCTCCAAGGCGGCAATCCTTTTCAACTACTATCCCCTGCATCGGAGAACCTTCAGTCAGATACGGCTGACGTGGCGACTGAACAAGGGATAGAGCCTACTGCCGATGAGCCGGAAACGGAAGATAGTCTAGATCTAGACATGGACGATGATGCGGCAGAGCGCAATGCTGCCATGGAAGAGTTGCTCGACAACTGGGATGACGATGCCGCCGACCAGCAGCAACCAGACTTTGAAATGCCGTCGGATGATGAACTGCGGGCTGTGCTCTTTCCCCATGGCGATCTACCGGAGCCAAATTTCCTAGAAGCAGAAGATCATGGCTGGGGTGATTTGGCGATCGCTCCCGATGTGGCCCAGGCTGATATCTCGGAAGGCAACGAAGACTTGGATGATGCCGATCTGGATGACCTGTTGTTTGCCAATGAGGCGGCTGCTAAATCTCCGTCGAGGGATGAGTTTGACTTAGATGCTTTTGACGGCATAGATGAAGACGAAATAGATGAAGACGAAGCTGAGGTTGATGGGGAAGCGATCGCCGAGTCGGTCTGGCCTGAGGAGGCTACAGATACAGCAACAGATACAGCCGATCTAGATGATCTAAATGATCTAGATGAGTCGCTGATGTTTGCCGATCAGGTCGATCAGTCAGCAGATAACCCATGGGCGGAGCTGGATGAGGTTCAATCTGAGGCGGCAGATCGTGACGATCTAGTGTTTGACGATGCCGCCATCGAGGATGGGGCTGAGAGTATGGATGGGGGCGATCGCGTCTTTGAGGATTCTCTAGAAGATTCTTTGGCAGAAGGTTTAGATCAAGACGATTGGGGCATTGAAAAAGCTCTAGCAGAAGGGCTTCAGCATGAAGATCTCATGGGTGACCTCATGGGTGAAGAGTCTGAATCTGAGGATCTCGATCTGGAAGATTTCATGGAAGATGCTTCAAACGATCGTGACGATTTGATCGTTGAAGACCCTCTGGTCGAGTCCGCCAATAGTGCAGATCTAGGTTTTGAAGATCCTGCCTCCGAGGGGTTTGATCTAGACGATTTTATGTCTGAAGAATCTGTGTCAGAGGCACTAGGGACTGAAGATTTTGTCTTTGAAGAACCTACGTTAGAAGGTTTGGACAACGATGAAGACTTAGTTTTTGAAGAGTCTTTGACAGAAGCCACGGATAGTGCAGATCTAATCTTTGAAGAACCTGCCTCTGAGGGGTTAGATCTAGAGGATTTTACGCCTGAAGAATCTGTATCCGAGGGTTTTGATTTAGAAGATTTTACGCCTGAAGAATCTGCGTCAGAGGGCTTAAGTGCTGAAGATTTCGTCTTCGAAGAATCTGTATCTGAGGGTTTTGATCTAGAAGACCTGATGGCTGAAGAATCCGCATCGGAGGGCTTAAGCGCTGAAGATTTTGTCTTTGAAGAACCTGCGTTAGAAGATTTGGACAACGATGAAGATTTAGTCTTTGAAGAGTCTCTGACAGAAGCCACGGATAGTGCAGATCTAATCTTTGAAGAATCTGTATCCGAGGAGTTTGATCTAGAAGATTTTACGCCTGAAGAATCTGTATCCGAGGGGTTTGATTTAGAAGATTTTACGCCTGAAGAATCTGCGTCAGAGGGCTTAAGTGCCGAAGATTTCGTCTTCGAAGAATCTGTATCTGAGGGGTTTGATCTAGAAGACCTGATGGCTGAAGAATCCGCATCGGAGGGCTTAAGCGCTGAAGATTTTGTCTTCGAAGAGTCTGAACTAGCAGGTTTAGAGCCTGACGATCTGGTCTTTGATGAATCTCTGACAGATTCCACGGATAGTGCAGATCTAGTGTTTGAAGAACCTATATCCGAGGGTTTTGATTTAGATGACTTGATGTCTGACGGATCTACATCGGAAAGCTCAGATAGCGAAGGCTTCGTTTTTGAAGACTCTTCGGCAATCCAGGAAGATCATGCAGACTTAGGGATGGAATTCTCCGCAACCGAGAGTCGCGATCGTGATGATCTAGGCTTGGAAGAAACAGAATTTCCGGGGTTGGAAGAGCTGGATATGGCTACAGAATCCAGTGATGAAACGACTGATCTTGAGGCTTTAATCTTTGAGGAACCGGGTTTAGATGCGCCGGATGGTTTAGACAGCGCCATGGATGAAGCATTCGGAATGTCGGCGAACGATGTCGCTACTAATTCCGTAACGGATTCTGTCGATGACTGGTCAGCAGACTTAGAATCTCCCACCATGATTAGCTTGATTTCGGGAGAAACGGAGGAGGCGATCGCCCTCCCAGAGTTGACTGAGATGACGGATCTGACTTCGCCCCTTGCCGAAGCTTGGGATGCTGATCACGATTTGGATGCTGATCACGAGGAATCTGGTTTAGACCAGACCACCGAGGCAGCGATCGCCTCGGATGTTGACGACGTGCTGGCGGCTTTGGATGAAATGGCCACCAGTCCGGTGACTGATAGTTCAGACCTAGATGAATGGTCGGAGCTTGAGGCCGAGTTTCATGAATCTGCCCCGTTTGCAGATGCCGATCTGGATAGATTGGATGAACCTGCCTTTGACGATGACGATACCGATCGCCTAGAGTCAATGCTCTTTGGCCATGAACCCGATCCGTCTCCAGAGGATGATCCGTGGGGAGGAGATGATCTGGGTGGTGATGAGGTGGAGGATGCTGCGTCGGCGCTTTGGGAAGAAGCGATCGCTCTCTCCGAGCCTCCTGTTGCGCCTTCTGATCACGATGATGACCTAGAGTCGATGCTCTTGGGAGAAGAACCGTCCCCTCACGATGATGACCTAGAGTCGATGCTCTTAGGGGAAGAACCGTCCTCAGATCTCACCGCTGCGCCCTGGGAACTGCCTGTCGATGGAGACACCGAGCCTGACTCGTCGCCAGACGATCTAGAGGCTCTGCTGCAGGCCGAGGCAGAAACGTCTGAGACTGAAGGCGCATGGGATGATGGGGCGACGGCCAGCCTGAGCGACGATGCTGCGTCTTTCTTAAGTCCTTCAGAACCCTTGGGTGATGCGGCGGATGTTTGGCCCCAGGCAGATACGGTGGATGAAGCGCTGGATGCCTGGTCTATCGATGCTGAGGATCCAAACGTCTTAGATAACCTGCCGTTGACCGATGCCGATCGTCCAATTCTAGACCAAGGTGCCAGTCAGCCCTTACCCTTTTCTGATTTTCCTGACTTCCCAGATTTTCCTGTCGATGCTATCAACGACACCTGGGTACCCCGAGATGAGGATCCGGGTGAAGAGGGTTGGCTAGAGCCCAGTGCAGCTAGCTCAGAGGAGCCTGCAGATCCTCCAGAAACTCCGCCAAGCCTTGCGGATCTGCCCTCGCCCCAAGCGGAGCTCTTGCAGCAGCGAGCCCAAATTATGGAAGCCCTTGGGGATGCGATCGCTGCCCTTGCATCTGAGGACACCACCTTAGAAGATGGCAGTGATGCCCTGAGCGGTGGGCATGAATCGTTCCATGGAACCGAAGCGGCTGATTTCGACGACGATCTTGACGATGATGATCTTGACAATGACGATCTTGACGACGACTTTGGCCTGCCTACCTCCAATGAGTATGACGATCTCATAGCCCTTGGAGATGCGATCGCTGCTATGCCCATTTACCCGCCTGCTGAGCAAGGCTGGGGCATGACGGTAGACCATGAACCGGTCGGTCACTTGGAGCATGATGATGTCTTCGATCGTCACGACTCTGAATCAGCAAACAGGATAAGTGTGGACGAGAGCGTAGAGGAGGATGATCGGGAAGCGATCGCCCCTGTTGAGCAAGCGCAACCGATAGCAGTTGATCAACCTAGTGCTCAGCCTGCTCGGGTAGCGCCGCCAGAGCAACCTGACCGTCCGCTCTGGATTGAGGTGTCTGTCCCCAGTCGTTCTGTCCAACCGACGTCTCAGCAGGATGCTGACGCGTTTGAACCAAGGCTCCCCAAAGAACTGGAACCGGTTGATGAGTCGCCGATCAGCGTTTTCAATCGTCCTGAAGCCGTGGTGCTGCTGCTGTTTGTGACCGTGCTGCTGCTGTGGCAGGCGTACCAATCCCTGATTTCTGACGCAGCTCCCGACGGATCGCTGACGGTACGAGAACTAGCCCGTCGCCTAGATGTCAACCCCAGCACCATCAACCGCCGGAAAGCCCAGAATGACTTCCCGGCTTGGTCGCAGTTTCTAGACCCGGTTGGCATCGCTTGGGTCTATGTGGATGGGGTTTTCTTGCCCCAGCTTGGCGGCTTGCATGAACCCGAGAGCAGCGCATCTCTCTAATCGGGAACTCGCTGCTCTCGCACCAGCCGCAATCCCTCCCACACTGGCATGGTCTGGGCACGACGTTCATCCAACACCACCCAGAAGGCGTAGAGGTTAAACGTCGATTCAACCCCATCGCGATAGGTTTGGGCCAAGCTCTGGCACTGCTGCCGCGATCGCTGATTGAGGCGCAGCAGGCGGGGCGATCGGCTGAGGCGTTCATAAATATCGGCTAGGTCATACCACCATAGGGCGACAAGGGGCGTATAGGCGCGCAACCAGGTTAGATCGGGCGATGGGATGGGGGAGCGATCGCGAATGATCTTCCTAGCCAGGGTTTGGGCTTGGGGTAAGGGCACGAGGAGGGCCTGTTGGCGATCGCGAATATGATTGATATCCTGCATCCAGCCTGCCAGATGTCCATGGTGGAGAGAGGGACTAGCCTTGAGAGCGAACGCTTGCGCCATATCCTGTTCAAGGGGCAAGGCTTGGGTCAAGAGGCGTTGGAAGGCGCGATCGCGGGCTCGACTCAGAGCAACTTCGCGATCGCGGGTTTGGGGATGGGGAGCATGGCGAGAGGCCGGCCGGGGGGGCAGGGTCGGAATGGTCAAGGTTTGGGCTAGGGTTCGGATACCATCAGCGTCGCGATCGCCGGCCCGATGGAGCTGCATCAGCCATGCCGTGCGCTGATCGTCGGACATGCCATGGAGCACCAAGCCGCGATCGCCCTGACACCAATAGATTCCCCTGGAGGACGAGACTGGATAAGCTTGGGCTTCCTCAACTGTGGGTATACGAATACGGCTATCGCCCACAAAGACCGATGAATCACCTTCTAAATACAAATCGCCTAAATTACCACATCGATAGGTGAGCCATGCACAAAAGGCTTCGGCATCCTGGGCCCGAATGCCTTGAATGGGATCCTGGGCTGTGCCAGGTAAGAAGCGATCGCCCTGCCAATGATCGGGATGATGATTGTTACCTGCTTGGCGCATTTCATCCACGAATAACTGATAGTCTGCCTGGGTGATCAGGGTTCCATCAAGGTCTGTGCGATCATCAACCCGCAGCAATGCCTTCAGCCGTCGGGATAATTGGACTTCCACAGCTAAGCGAAATAGGTCGCCATCCGTGGACTCCAAACCTTGTTCTAGGGTTGTCGCCAACTCCTGTCGCACAGAGCGATCGCTCATGCTCAGCGATTCCCGCATACAGTCATAGGCTAAGGATAAAGACTCCACGGTCTGTCGCTGCAAGGCAGACCAGACGATATCACTCGCATCTTGCTGGGCTGCATAGAGACGAATGGTTTCTTCCCACCAAGGATCATCAATATTGCGAGTGAGCAGCATGTCCTGCTTCAGCTCCTTAATCTGCACTGCCGCCAGGTATTCTAGAAAACTACGATGGGCAAACTTATAGATACCCGCCCGTTCCTCCACCAGCAACCCACTGCCCGTTTCGATATACTGCAAAAACTCCTCGGGATACAGCGCATTGCCCGCCACGGCATCCAGTTGCTGTTGGATCACCAAGCCGCCGGTGACAATAGAACATTCCTCACTGCGATGGCGCATCCGATTGAGCGCCAGCACCTGTAGCACCGACTTTTTCTGCCCCGCCGTCAGCGATCCGTCCATACCCTTGGCATCCTGCCGCCGTCCTAGCAAGACATCGCAAATTTCAGCATACAGCTCTACCCGCCGCCCCGGCAGTGCTCCACGAAAACAATGCACCGTCGCAATCATCGTCAACAGTAGGGGATTGGTCGCCATCGCTGCCAGGGGTGGGTTCCGCCGAATGCGATCGATCAAATCGGCTGCCTTCCGATCTGCCATCAATCGCACGCCTGGATCATCCTTACCTAGACGACTCATGAGTTCATTTTGCAGATACCAATTTTGGATAAATTGCTGCACCTGGATGATCGTAAATGGCTTAACTTCCAAAAGTGCTCCAGCTTTACTCAGCGGTGCTGTACGATAACCATGGGGACGTGAGGTGACAATAAATCTCACCGTAGGATAAGCCTGAATCTGATGATCAACCCAGCGACTGACGACCTGCCGCTGTTCAGGATCGGCCACCTCATCCAGCCCATCTAGCATCACCAAACATCGCCCTCGCTGCAGTTGAGTTTGGAGCCAGCGGGGCGGTGGCTTTAGATCCTGCACCGTGGGCTGCTGTTCCCATAGGGTCGCTAAGTTGAGAGTAGGCTGCTGAGCGATCGCTTCCCGTAATTCCCGCAGGGTAAGCAATACAGGCAAGAGCTTTGGGGCTTTTGGGTGATAGCGACGCTGACGGCGTTGGGCATAGGTCAGGGTCAGATGTTCCAATAGCGTTGACTTCCCAGAACCGGGTGCGCCAATAATCACCAATCGCCGAAACGTAGGCTGCTGCACCGCTAGCACATCCCAGATCTGTAAGTTACTGCGTGCATCCGCATCGCGAATCAGGGCAGACGGTATACGATCCAAACTGTCGGGCGCAACCCGCAGGGGCACAAAAACCTTTTCTAGATCTAAAACAAAGGGGCCGCGGGTGCGTAGTCCTTGGGTTTTAAAATCCCGGTATTCATACGTGAGACTTTGGGTGTAGCGTTGCTCAAACGGCGATAGCAACCGCCACCAGAGCCCAATCGCTGCCTGCTCCAACCCATCCACTACCCAGGTTGCCAGCGGTTCAATCCGTTCCTCCAAACGCTCTTCCACCTTGTCTAGGATGCGATCGGTCAACTTGCGGGCAAACTGCCCCATGATCACCAATCCCGTCAGCGCCATGGTCACTAGAATGACACCGATCGCCTCTAGCCACTGCCCTTGCTGCAGCAGGGCGATCGCTGCCACAATACCAACGCCCGACCCAGAAAGCCCCAGGTAGCTAGCCCATTGGCGAATGCGGTTGCGACGCTGACTACGGCGCTCCTCAGGACTGAGGGGAAGCAGAGTAGAGTCACTGGATGTGGAAGTGCTGGGAGTAGGGTCGCTGGGGGGTGGGGTGTCTGACATGGGACGATGATGGAAGGTCTTTCCAGTCTAGTCATTCAGGAACGCCGCCGCCTGTCTAGACAGGATAGATATTGGAGGGGCGATCGCTCTATAGGGCTTCGAGCCTGACTATGCCGCCCTCAACTATGTCCATCTGTAATCTATATCCATACAGTAACGCCATGCCAATCAGCGGTTCAGTATCAGATTCAGCAACGTCAATTTCATAATACTGTCCATCCCAAATGACCGTCACTGCATATAAATCAAATAGTGTCTCGCGACCATCTCCCAAGGTCACCCTATCTGATGCATTCCAAGGTAAATCGAGAGCAGAAATAATGCTAGAAGGCAAGGTTAGAAATCCGTTAAATCCTGTATCAATCACAGTATTAACCAACTGCCTCTGCCCACTTGTATTTCCGATGACCAGAGGAAGAGTAGCCTCACAGCGTTGATTGACAATCCCCTGAATCATGGATGCTTAGGCAGGCTCCGCGCTCCAAAGTGATACACAGCACGATGTCCAATACGGATGACCCAAGGTTGTGCATCAGGATTACGATCGAATAACTGACGGGTGGCAGGTAAGATAGTGTCAGCAACCTCAAAGTTTCCTGTTTCAATATCAATGGCTACGATTTTGCCATCATTCCCAGCTTCAACCTGCTGCCGAATGTGAGATTCGTAGAGTTGCTGCCCACGTTGAGCTAATTCTTCTTTGCTGTAGCGCCTCTGTCGAATAGCCATGGCTACACCGTGCTCAATGGATCTTAAGTATAGCGAAATCTATCAACGACCTAGAGAGCGATCGCTCCCTAAGTTCGAGTCAACAACCCATGCTAGAAGGCGTCTTGACCTCAGGGGCGATCGCTATACCGCTGCATGGCCCAAGGATCACCACGATGGTGGTAGCCATTGCGTTCCCAGAAGCCCAGGGCTGGCTGATCTAAAAACTCCAAACCGTTGATCCACTTGGCGCTCTTCCAAGCATAGAGATGGGGCACAACCAGGCGCAGCGGGCCGCCGTGATCCGCAGGGAGGGGCTCGCCCACCAGGGTATGGGCAAAGAAATTTTCATCGCGCATCAAATCATCGAGGGCGATATTGGTGGTGTAGCCGCCGTAGCAATGCTGCATCACGTGGACAGCAGCAGGATCAAGGTCAACCTCGCGCAGAAAGTCAGTGACCCGAACGCCCGTCCAGGTGACATCCAGTTTCGACCAGGTCGTTACACAATGGAAGTCGGCAGTGAACTCGGTTTGGGGCATTGCCATCACGTCATCCCAGCTCAACGTTGTGGCGGTTGCTAGACCCCAAATCTTGAACTCCCAATCGTCGATGGCAATCTGCGGCGTCGATCCATAGGTGAGCACCGGAAAGCCCTTGGCTAAATGTTGCCCCGGCGGCACACGATCTTGTTGATCAGCGGTGGGTTTTGAAAAGAATTTTCCAGCCATGGCGATCGCTTGTTGAGGAGGACAACGGGTATCTACCCTGATCTAGTTGTAGCGCGATCGGGTGACGGAGGGATCATTGCCGGCCCATGAAAAAACGAGGCAGTGACGCCTCGCTAAAACCATAGACACTAAAGCCACAACAGCTTGAATGGGGTGACGAGCAGCCCGTTGCTGTGGCAAGACGAGGTTATTCGTCTTCATCTTCATCGTCGGAGTTCTCTGGGTAGTAGAACCCTTTAGCTCGTCCGGTCAAAATGGACTTACCTAGCGAGAGAGCACGCTGCGCTTGCTTCTCAGCTTTGCGCTTCCAGGTTGCTCTCCGCATACTGCGTTTGGACTTGGACGTTTTCTTCTTGGGAACCGCCATGACTGCGTATGCCGAAATTTTTCACAACCTTTCAAGTATACAGCATATCTATAGACCTGACTATGCCCTAAGACGCAAGGCATTTGAACGGAAGTTCGTTACTATCAAACCAGTTGGGTCTGCGCCGAGGGGAGCGATCGCGTTTCGCATCGGTCGGAGTGTCTCAAGAAACGTTTAGGAGAGCTTGTGCTGGAATTCACTCGCAATACGTCTCGGGAAGGCGAAATTCTAGAAGTTGTTCTGCGGCGCGGTTGGGACTATATGCGGCGGTTGCTGAGTGGCAGCAAAACCGATGAACCAGAACCGCCCCCGCCGGAGGTGCTGCGCAGTATCTTGGTTGATCTAGGGCCTGTCTATGTGAAGCTAGGGCAGTTGTTGAGCACCCGCCCAGATTTGCTATCGCCGGAGTACATCGCGGCCTTAAGTGAGCTGCAGTCGGGGGTGCCGCCGGTGCCGCCAGCCGAGATCGAACGATTTATCCGTCAACAGATGCCCCAACCAGTGACGGAGGTCTTTTCTGAGTTTAACTATCAAGCGATCGCTGCCGGATCGATTGGGCAAACTCATCGCGCTAAGCTCAAGAATGGTCGTGATGTGGCGGTGAAGGTGCAGCGTCCGGGCATTGAAAACCTGGTGGCTCGGGATGTTGCCATTATTCAGTACATTGCCAAGCTAGTATCGGCGACTAACTTTGGGCAGCGCTATAACATCGTGGCGCTAGCAGAAGAATTCAGCCGTGCCATTCAGGCAGAGTTGGATTTTAGCCAGGAAGCTAGCTATACTGACCAACTGCGACAAAATTTATCCAAAAGCCAATGGTTTGATCCAAGTTTAATTGTGGTGCCAGAGATTATCTGGGAGCTGACCACATCCAACATCATGGTGATGGAATGGCTGCAGGGCAAGCCCTTGCTGACGGCAGAGGTGCAAGCGTCGGCTGCTGGGCAAGAACTCAATGAGCGTCGCAGCGAGATTAGCCAGTTGCTGTTTCGTGCCTTTTTCCAGCAATATCTAATTGACGGCTTTTTCCACGCTGATCCCCATCCGGGTAACTTGTTTTATCTGGATGATGGCCGCGTCGCTATTTTAGACTGCGGCATGATGGGCACCCTCGACCCCCGCACCCGCACTACCCTGACGGAGATGATTCTGGCGATCGTGAGCACCGACGCCCAGCGTTGCACCCAGCTCACCCTGCGCCTAGCAGAACCCATGCAGCCCATTGATCTAATTCAGCTAGAGTCAGACTATCGACGACTGTTGCGGCGCTACTATGGTCTGAGTTTGGCGAACCTCAACTCGGCGGAGGCGTTCAGTGAAATTTTGCAGGCCGCTAGCCGCAACAATTTGCGCTGGCCGTCCAATATTGGGTTATTCACCAAGTCGCTGCTGAACCTAGAGGGAGCTGGGCGACAGTTTGATCCATCGGTGAACCTGTTGGATGAGGCTAAGCCGCTGATGGTAGACTTGTTCCGTCAGCAATTGGTGGGCAATGATCCGGTGCAGGCGCTGCTGCGCACGGCGCTGGAGTTTAAGGAACTGTCCCTAGAGTCACCGCGCCAGTTTGGCTTTTTGCTGAACCGTCTGAGCACCGAAACCCTCAAATGGAAGATCGATATCCAGGGATTGGAAGACCTGCGCCGCAGTATTGATGACGCCGCCAACCGACGATCCTTTAGTACGCTAGTCGCGTCCTTGGTGATTGGGGCCGCCATCGTCACCACTGGCCAGCAAACAACGCAGATTCAACTGCTGAGCAATGTCCTATTTGCGGTCGCCAGCTTGGTAGGACTGTGGTTGATGATCAGCATTATCCGCTCGGGACGTTTACGATAGCCCCCTCAAGCATCCTAGACAGGACAGGATGAGCTGAGGGCTGATTCTTCCAGCTTTTTGAGATCATGGGTGCTATGCACAAGCAAATCCCGTAGCTTTGTCGCCCCAATGCGGCTATCAAACTGGGAGAGCACCGCTTGCCGACCGGCTTTGCCTAAGCGATCGCGCAATGCTGGGTTTTGGATGAGACGGGCGATCGCCCCTGCTAAGGCCTCCACATCGCCCGGCGGTACCAAGACGCCAGTTTCTCCATCCACAATCATATCCACCACGCCCCCGGCCCGCGTGCCTACCGTGGCAACTTCCACGGCCATAGCCTCTAGATAAACGACGCCTAGGGGCTCTTGATGGCTGGCCAAGACGAACATATCAGCAGCCTGCATTTCAGCTAGGCATCGATCTTCACTCACCGAGCCCAGGAACGTCACCTCCTCCTCTAGGCGTAG
Source organism: Leptolyngbya sp. CCY15150 (assembly GCF_016888135.1). Lineage (NCBI taxonomy): Bacteria > Bacillati > Cyanobacteriota > Cyanophyceae > Leptolyngbyales > Leptolyngbyaceae > Leptolyngbya > Leptolyngbya sp. CCY15150. The sequence goes on along the minus strand of NZ_JACSWB010000289.1, from coordinate 71,988 downwards.
GTCACGCACCAGTTGCTCTAAAACCGGGCGTTCATTGCCTTCCCCAGCAATATGCAGGTCTAGCGCCAGCCCCTGCTGCTTCACCAACGCGATCGCCTTGAGCAACACATCAAATCCTTTGCAGGGAGCCAGACGCCCAATGCTGACCAATCGCGTTGGCGCATCCGCCTGCTTCGATACCTGGGGTACGGGCACCCACTTATGGGGATCCACGCCATGGCGGGTCATACTGAGGCGATCGGCGGGCAAGGTTGGACAGGTTTGCTGCACCTGCTCCAGCATCCAACTGGCCACCACCGTCACAAATTCTGCCCCCAGAATTTTTTCCCGCATGGCCCCACCCCAGTGATTCACAGGGGCACAGAGCGTGAGGGAATAGGGCACTTGGGTCAACTGCTTAGCCATCATGCACAAAATCGCGCTGTTGGCAGGCATGGGCGTATGCAGGTGCTCAATTTGATGGCGACGGAGGGTATGAGCCAATTGCAAGGCCGGTATCAGCAGAGGTAAGACCGATCGCAGATTCGGTTTTTGATACACCGGTAACGTTAACCCCAATCGGATGCAGGCGAGAAGTTGGCCAGGGCAGTGAGCGATCGCCCATGCCAACTCTTGGATAACATCCTGCCAGCGTAGAGGAACCAGGTAGACGGTTTCAGCCTCAGCAGCAGCCGTAAACTCATGTTTGCCACGGGTGGCATGGGAAGGGCGGCGGGTTGAGATAATAGTGACATCAAGCCCTAGTTCACGGAGATGACAGATTTCGCGCCAAGCCCATACATGGGTTTGCCCCGGCCATTCTGGGATTAAGTAACCGATTTTCATAAACTTTGAATACCTTGACGACGAAGGTCAACAATGGGGGGATGATTGGAGGATCCAGTCATGATCGATCGAGCATCGAGGGTGGCGATCGCCCGATGGGAATCTATGGGGATGACATCGCATAGGATCTGTTGACCAGACTTCTTCAACACAGCCTTGCTTGTATGGACTCTGAAGGAATGGCAGTTGTTGCCTTGCCATAGAAGATCGGTTGCCCTCATCGGATGCGATCGCAGCAGGTCGTGTATCCCAGTTCCATCCAAGATCACAGAGTTGTTGCATTTTGGGACAGCTATTCTATGAATGATGCAGCACAATATCTAGCCCTTCCACTAAGCAAGAGTCATGAGAGCATGGCTTCAGCAAAGACAACAACAGGACTTATGTCCTAGTACGGTGGTAATACTGACAAAACTGGAAAAAATGCTGATGTTTTGGGGCGTAGTGAGTCTATGTTTAAAATGCCCTGATGCAAACCCTGGGAGGGAATCGTGATACATTTTGTATCAAATTACACTAAAGCGTAGATGGCGATCGCCTGATTAGTCCGATCGTAACCGATCTCAGGCTAACGTCCATGGTGATGGGAGATATCAGAGATAGTCTATTGGATGGTCTGCCTCTCTACGGAGCACTCCCGCCGTGAGGATCAAAGCATCACGATGAATCTGCGGATAGGTTGCTGCTAAGCGTGGGATTACGGTTGCGTAGGTATACCCAGACAACATGGAAGCACCTGAGAGGGAGGCGCTTGTCGCTGCTGTCGCTACGATGTTTAGGGTACTAACGGGCAATGGGCAGCGATCGCTTGGCGGTCTATGTCTATAAAGAAGAGATAGGCTGATTGCCCGTTGCCCCGTTGAGTTACCCTAGCCGTTGAGTTCCCACCAGCCAAGACTCGGGCCAAGCAAGCGCACCGTGACCCAGTAAAGTACAAGTACACCAATGCCAATCCATGCGCCCTGGGTGCTCAGTTGCACAAATTTCTGAGCTTGGCTCTTCTTGATTGGCAACCATGGGTAGATGTTGCCCTCTTTGCCATACTCTTCGCCCAAAATTTCTTTACGACGTTTTGCTTCGCCCATAGCCACTCCTCATCCGATGGGGGATCAATACACTTCTATGATACGGGGCAACTGATTCAGGATGTCACCATACACCAGTCAACCTTGTTTATGATCATACAGGTCTTGCTTGCCATCGCAGAGGAGCCAAAAGATTGCAAATCTGATGCGATCGCCCACGAATGGGTCTGAGGTTGCCAAAATAGAAGGAAGCGATACACGTGCCCCCTCAGCGTCAACCTGTTCTTCATGGTGTTGAAACTCGATGGATACGTTTAGTCTACAACCCTCTCAGTTGGTCTGCCTAGAGCTTAGCCATGGCAATCACCAAACCATGCTCTACGCTGAGGTGATTCAGTTGGTCGTAGAGCGGGCCATCTGTTGGGCCCGTCCGTTGGTGATGCTGCATGTTCCAGGAACAGCGATCGCCCCTGGTGTTGACTGGATGGACGTCCTCAAGGATGCCGACTGGATTGACCTACGAGATAGCCCCGATCTATTGCTACCCATCTCCCTCTTCCGCGCCGCCTTCGATACGGAAGTACTGCCTATCATCACCCAACTCCATGCCACCAAGCCGCCGGAGGAACGCGATCGCCATGTGCATCAACAGGTGCGATCGTTTGTGCAGGAGCTATGTATCGCCCATCCAGATGCCTTTGGGGAGTAAGCGCTGCATTGTTAATGGGGCGACAGATCCCCGACTTTTGATAAAGTCGGGGATCTCACACCGCACTAATTAGGACAGAGGAATAGGCGCTGCATCGTTGATGGGATGACAGCTCCCCGACTTTTATCAAAAGTCGGGGAGCTTACACAACTAGATAGTGGGTGGTAGACCTTTATTGATGATGGGCAATCTAGGACTGCACTCTACCTTTGCCACCACCTTATGCCGCGTCGTGCCTGTTTTAAGATAGGTTGCTACTATCACCTCTACAACCGAGGAAATAACTATCAAGATATCTTTTTCTGCCGAGATAATTATCTTCATTTTCTGCGTTTACTACGTCAGCATTTAGTAGAGCAGGGTGTTGATATTTTAGCCTACTGTCTGATGCCCAATCATTATCATCTATTGATTCAGAGCCAGACCTCTGATGTTTCAAGTAGGATGCGATCGCTCTCCTTGGCTTATACCAAAGCTATGAATCGCCGCTATGGGCGGGTTGGATCGTTATTCCAAGGGCGATTTCAGTCTATCTGTGTCGAGAGCGATGACTACTTATGCCAGTTGACGCAGTATATTCATAGCAATCCTGTTAAGGCTGGGCTAGTTGCAGCGCCCGAAAACTGGGAATTTTCTAGTTATCCAGACTATGCTAATCTCCGTCAAGGTACGTTGCCTAACCTTAGCACGATGCAATTGTTCTTGGGTTCAGAAACAAAGTACCAGCAGTGGCTGCTAGAATCCTCCAGTACCTTAAAACCTCACACCAAGGTTCTGCTGCTAGACGAGTAAGCCAACGATGATGTGTAGGGTTGCGACACCTCAGTCTGTTATGGATAGGCGATCGCTCTCCCCTCGTCACTGCATCCGATCGATGGTGCGATATTGAATAGCCTCAGCGATGTGGTGAGCTTGGAGTGTATCATCTCCTGCTAGATCAGCGATTGTGCGAGCGACTTTGAGGATGCGATCGGTGGCGCGGGCGGAAAGACCTAGCTTGCGAATCGCACCTTCTAGCAGTCCCCGTGAAGCATCATCAAGCGGACACCACTGGCGAAGATGTCGACTTTGCATTTCTGCATTGGAGCAGAGGGGCTCTCCGGCAAAGCGTTGGCTAGCGCGATCGCGAGCTGCTTGGACGCGATCGCGAATCGATTGGGATGATTCTCCTGTTGGTTGCTGCGTAATCTCCTCGGGCTTCAGGCGGTTGACGGCAACTTGGAGGTCAATTCGATCCATCAAGGGGCCCGATAAGCGTGCCCAATATTGTTCGCGGTGGCGCGGGCTGCAGGTGCAGGGCTGGATGGTGTCACCAAAGTAGCCACAGGGACAGGGATTGGTGCTAGCAATTAAGGTAAATTGGGCAGGAAAGACAACGGTTTGACGGGTGCGGGAAATGGTCACGTAGCCATCTTCTAAGGGCTGGCGCAGAAATTCTAGGACGTCTCGCTTAAATTCGGTTAACTCATCTAAAAATAAGATGCCTCGGTGGGACAAGGAAATTTCGCCGGGTCTTGGAAAGCTACCGCCACCCACCAGGGAAGGGCCGGATGCGGAATGGTGGGGGCTGCGGAAGGGGCGATCGCTCACCAAGGAGCCGCGATCGCGCAGGAGTCCGGCTACAGAGTGGATTTTGGTGACCTCTAGGGCTTCATCAAAACTCAGGGGCGGCAAAATGCCAGGTAAGCGTCGGGCTAGCATGGTTTTACCGCTGCCGGGTGGCCCGACGAACACGAGGTTGTGGCCGCCAGCGGCGGCAATTTCTAGGGCACGACGGGCCTGGGCTTGACCCTTCACGTCTTTGAGATCTAGAGCGTTGAGGGGCGATTGCGCCAAGGCTGCCCGACCATCAACGTGCAGCGGTTGATAGTGAGCTGGATTATTCAAAAAGTCGGCAACGGCACCGAGGTTCGCAAAGCCATAGACCGCTAACCCGTCTACAACAGCCGCTTCTTGGGCATTGGCTTCGGGAACCACCATGCCCTGAATACCCATGCGCTTGGCGGCTGCCGCGATCGCCAACACCCCTGCCACGGGGCGCAGACTGCCATCTAGGGACAATTCTCCTAGAAATAGATACTCATCGAGGCGATCGCTGGCCACTTGTTCAGACGCCGCTAAAATACCCACGCTGATCGGCAGATCAAAGCTGGGCCCTTCTTTCCGCAGGTCAGCCGGAGCCAGGTTCACTACAATTTTCTTCATGGGAAAGGCGTAGCCAGCATTTTTTAGCGCTGCTTTTACCCGTTCCCGCGATTCTTGCACGGCGGTATCTGGTAAACCCACAACGACTGTACCCGGTAAGCCACCGGATAAATCGACCTCAACGCCAACCTTGATGGCATCAATGCCAACTAAAGCAGCACTCCAAATTCTCGCTAGCATACGGTCTGTCCAAATGCACCCCTTCTAGCTTGCCCGACCTAGAGATAAACGTCCTAGGGAGAATTGCGGAACTGTAGGTAAGTTATGAGCGGCGACGCTGGGCAAACCAGTCTTGCAGTTGTTGCCGACAGGTGCTACCCAAAATGCCCGTCCAGATTTGGGGACGATGGTTGGAGGCGGCGCTGTCGGGAATATTCAGCACGGTTCGTAGGGCACCGGCCTTCGGATCATCGGTGCCGTAAATCACCTGAGCTAGACGAGACTGGACGATCGCCCCGGCACACATGGGGCAGGGTTCGAGGGTGACGTAGAGAATGCAGTCGTCTAGATGCCAGGTTCCCAAGACGGCACCCGCTTGGCGAAGGGCCACCACTTCTGCGTGAGCGGTGGGATCATGGTCGCGTTCTCGACGATTTTCGCCTTCAGCAATCAGTTGCTGGTCGGCATTAATAATCACAGCACCCACCGGCACCTCCCCGGCTGCACCCGCCGCCGCCGCTAGGGCGATCGCTCGACTCATCCAATGATAATGGGCGAGGTAGGTGGGGTCGGTGAGGGCGGGCGGCGGAATCTGCACGGCTAGGCGTCGGCCATGTCTTGGGTCAGCAAAGGATCGAGTTGCCCTTGGCGATCGAGGCTATAGAGATCGTCACAGCCGCCAATGTGCTGGTTATTCACAAAAATTTGGGGTACCGAACGACGACCATTGGCCCGTTCTGCCATGTACATTCGGGCAGCACCATCGCCGTCAATTTTATATTCGGTGTAGGACACGCCCTTCCAGCTCAGCAGAATCTTAGCGCGAATGCAGAAGGGGCAGGTTTGCCAGGTGTAGATTTCCACCTGAGCTTTCATGCGTTCTGGATGCCGACCCAGGAAAGAGTTGAGAGCATCAAACATAGCGATCGCTCCAGTTGGTGATCAGTGCTGATCCCTAGCTTATCTCGATTTCGGTGCTATGAACGGATCGTACGGATCGTATAGACAAGCTCAGCCGCCTAGGGGCGATCGCCTGGTAGACCCGATCACCCCTGGAGCGACGTGAACTAGTAGCGAATTTGCAAGGTCACGGAGGCCGATACCGTTTGGTCGCCGCCGATCACCGGCGAGCTAGCGGCGCGATCGCTCAACATTGCTGCTTCATACATCGGCACCATGGGGGGAGGCGTTGCCCCATTGATTTGAATGCTGACAATTTCCTGGCGGCTCAACCCTAAGCTGGCTAAAACCACATCTGCCTGCTGTTGGGCCTCTTGGGTAGCGGCCTGTAGAGCATCGGCTTGAGCGGCGGCGATCGCTTCATCGGTGGCCACAAAGCTGACGCCGTTGATTTGGGTGGCTCCAGCAGAGACGGCCTGGTCGAGGATCTCACCAGCGCGATCGGTGGGCACTTGGAAGCTCACGGTGTTGCTACCGGTGTAGCCGATCAGGGTATTGCTGCCATCGTTGTAGTCATAGCGGGCGTAGAGGTTGATGCCCGTGGTCTGCAGCTCACTGACATTTTGCGATCGCAGAAATTCTACTAGGGAGCTGGAGCGCTCAGCGATCGCTTCTTGGGTGGCCTCGGCGGTGCGTTCCTGCACTTCAACACCAAGCTGCACAAGGGTGAGGCTTGTGGGAATTTCAATATCACCAGTACCAGTGACTGTGAGGGTGCGCATCATCTGTTCTTGGGCGGCGGCCGGTTGGGGGAAGAGGTACTCGACGCTGCCGATCACGAGGGGAAGACCCAGCAGTAAGGGCAAACCGTAGCGAAGTAGGGTAGAGCGAGAACCGCGACAAAGCTGAGTAGTCATCGAATCATGTCCTTGAAATCCAGGAGGTCATCCAGGGGGAACATATTTACTCTGACATATCCCGCTCAGTGTCGCGGCAAGGTTGCAGTTTTGGTAACAACATTGCCCCTGGTTCAATCTCTAGCCTACGTCTGGGGCAGCTTAGGATCGACCGATACCCCCCTACTGCGCCGCTTTATAGCCGTAGAAATCAATGGAATATTGGGTGATGCGCACACCGGTTTGTTCTTCCACTTGGCGCAACAGATCAGCCGGCAACTCGATATGCACATCCATAATCTGCTGTGTATCGAGGCAGTTGACATGGCTGTGGGGATCGCTGATGTTGCCATAGAGCCGACCGTCGGATCGCTCGATGCATTCAATAATCCCTCGATCGGATAGGGCCTCTAGATTTTGGTAGACCGAGGTGTGACCAATAATCTTGCCTTGCTGGTTGAGGCGATCGTAAATTTCCCGTGCAGACAGATGCTCTTGGGCTTGCCACAGTAATTCTAAAATGAAGCGTCGTTGCTTACTCAGGCGCATTCCAAGGGTCTGACATCGTTCCACAGCATCATCCAAGGAACGAAGAGGGGTTTGAGCGATCGCATCCTGTTGCATAGCCAGTAAGTACCCTTGTAATATCTCAGCGAAATGGTTGGAATGAAGAGGTTGAATGATCACCATGAGTCCGAGCGTTAACCTGACCCTGACTAGGCTACGCTTTAAGTCGTACTCAATCCTACTTTAACTTAAATTCCCCTAGGCTGACAGCGATCGCTAAGGTTCATCCAATGCGCGGGCTGGGGGCTAGGGGCGGGTGGGACTGTAATAGTCTCGATAGGTCTCGTCATCCGAGGCACGGCTGGCTTGCGAACGGCTGGGAGTTGGCTCTGAAGAGCTTGGGGCTGACTGCGCGCCCCACTGCTGCAGTAAGGCATCCCGTTCGATGCGCCATTGTCCGATGGCCGCCTGAGCATCGCCGTACAAAGGGCGATCGGGGCCAATGCGAGATGCCGCATCGATTGCTGCAGAATACCACTGGCGGGCAGCCAGGGAATAGGCTTCATCCAGTAGTGGCTGGTCGGTGGCGATCGCTTGGTTGCGTAAACTAGACTGCCAGGCTTGGATTTGCCCTTGGGCATCGGCATAGAGGGCGCGATCGCTGTCAATCCGCTGGGCGGCCCGAATGGCATCGGATAAACGACCCTCTTGAGCTAGGGCGATCGCTTCGTCGAGCAAGGGTTGATCTTCAATCAACTCAATGCGCTTACGCCAGGTGGCGATCGCCGTTTGAGCCTCAATCCGTAAAGCCCGTTCTTGGGAAATGGCTTGGGCTTGGGTAATCGCCGCCTGCAAACTAGGAATGGTGTTTTCCCCGGCCAGTTGCTGGGCCTGCAGCAAGATCGGTCGGTCTTCTAAGCGTTGAATTTCCTGCTGCCAATGGGCCACCAAGGTCTGGGCCTGGAGACGGCGCGGGCGATCGGCTTCGATCTGCCCTGCATAGGCGATCGCTAGGTTGAGGGCCGTTTGGCCACCCACCCGAGCAATAGCATCAGACAGGTTGAGGTGTAGGCCGTCTTCCACCTGGGCCTGCCATTTCACCAAACTGGTCTGGGCTTGGTCATAAAACGGACTTTCGGGGCGAATCTGCTGCGCCGTGGCGATCGCCTCCAGCAATCCTGCCAGATGGGCTAGGGTAGGTTTCCAAAAACCAATATCCACCTCAGCCCGCCGCTGGGCATAGCTAAACTGCAGGAAATCATAGGCTTCTGGCGCAAGGTTCGGATCCGGCGGCACCGGTTCCACGAGGGCGATCGCTGCCTCTAGGTTACCCTGCTCCCACTGCTGCATCCCGTAGCTGATCAGGAGCTGGCTCCAGCGATTCAGTTCCGCCTCACCGGCCCGCCAAGCATAGCTCTGGGGTGACATCGTCTGCACCAAACGCAGTGCATCACCCAGTTGCTCAGGATTGGGCTGGGCAGCTAGCTGACGGGCCTGCTGCAGCACCCGCCAAGCCTCTTGTTCGAGCAAGATTTGTTGGGCGAGGGCATCCACCTGCTGCTGTCGCCAATAGTCATTTTGCAGTTGCCCTAGGGCCCGCAATTGCGCCGTCGCCTCATCCCAGTCTTGCTGCTGTAATGCAACCTGAGCTTCATCATAGATCGCCTCGCCTTCCTGCCACTGATATTGCCAAGCCGCGATCGCTTCCTGGGCCTCCTCATAGACAGGACTGTTGGCAGGAATCCGACTGGCAATATCCACTGCGCCAAACAAATTGCTCTGCTCAATTTCAGCCTTAGCCAGCTTCAACAAAGCCCGCGACCAATCTTGGAGCAACACCTGCGTCTCCCGCTGCAAGGGATGATTTTCGGGCCAATCTCGCACTAAATCGACCGCACTGGTTAAATCGCCCAAATAGCCTGATTGGGCGGCTTCGCGGGCGCAAAACAACCGTTCTGCATCGGCAGATAAGGGCGATAATGCACGACAGTCGGGCACCGGCGGCAGATCGGTTAACCGCTGATAGGCCACCATACTTAAGCCACCCGACAGGGCTAGCGCCCCCAACCATAGGGCTGTCCAGGCCAGGGATCGTCCGACGGCGATTAACCGCTTGGGTGGGCGACGCTCCACGGGCGGCTTGGGCGATCGCGGCGGCGGCGATGGCGGCACGGTGGCCACCGGCGGATCTGGAGGAATCGGTGATAGCTCTGGTGCTGCTGGCGGTGCTGCTGGCGGGGGCGCTGGCACAGGACGAACCGGCGGCGCAGGACGAGACCACGCTCGAATGGGCGATCGCAACATTGAACGTAAGGGCGATCGCGACTTGGGCGATCGCGCTGGCTGCCGTGGTTTAGGCGGCAGACTCGACTGCGGTGGCAGATTCGATGGGGTTGGCGGCGGCGCGGGGCGCGGCAAACTGGGCATATCCAACATGCGAGGAGCCTCTGGAGACGGCGTCATGTCTCGGCTCATCTCGAAGCTGATGGAAGAATCCGGTGAAGGCGATCGCTCCTGTACCATAACTGTGATGCGCGTCCAATGGCGGCCAGATAACCTCAAGACCTAGAGCTTGGCTCCCTAGCTATCTAATAGCTATCTAACAAGAGAGACATAGTCCTAGGAAAGTCTTTGTAGGCTATCAAATTATTGCCGATTATTCACAAACTGGGGCGATCATTCACAAATTGATCGGTTCTTGGGGACAAGCCTTGGATAAAACCAGGGTGCCTCTAGGCTTAATCGCGCACAACCACTGCAGTTTCCATAGACGACCAGTTATACAGCCACTCTGCATGGTTGACCGCCACATTGATACAGCCGTTGCTCACGGGTGTGCCAAAGCTGTTGTGCCAGTAGGTGCCATGAATCGCGTAGTTGCCGTCGTAGTACATGGCATAGGGCACATCAGGAATGTCATAGCCCTCCCCCTGCATCCGCGATGAAACATACCGAGCCTGCACCCAAAACACGCCCGTCGGGGTACGTTCACCCTCCCGTCCACTGGAAATAATCACGCTATAGACTGGGTTGTCACCCTCCCAAGCCGTCAACCGCTGACTTGATAAATCAACTAAGATCCAGCGTTGATTAGAGTTTTTCAGATCATCGACCCAGCCAGAAATCCAGTCACTCTGGGCTGGTGTTGCGGCCATGGGCAGGTGGAGTAAAGCTGGAGTACTCCAAAGTCCTACCGACAAGGTAGCGATCGCGGCCAATGAAACGAATTTGATCAGGCGCATGATACGGTCTCCACAGGTTGAATTGATAATGCAAAAGGTCTTGAAGCAGCTTGTTCATCGAGTATTTGTCGAAGATTTAGCAAATATTCATTGAACAAAGGTGCTAGAACAGCTTGGATACAATCTCATCTCTTGGAAAAAAACACGTCCCACTGCAGGCAGATCCAAGCATCGTATAGAGATTCAATAGAGATTCAAGAAAAAACACATTGAATATGCCGGCAGTTAGTAGTTTTTGATACAGAATAAAGGCACTATAAGGACATAGAGCATCGCTGTACCTAGTTTTCTGTTGCCTCGGGGCGGTGAACCTAGACTAGGCGCTGCTCCGTTCTGTCTCCCCACGCCTCATCAAGGACGGTTTTCTCCATGCTGCACTCCACCCTCTCCGATGCCAATCTGCGCTTAGAAAAAGCACTGCGCTACGTCACCATCTCTAATGACGCCATTGAGCGCTTAAAGTATCCCAAGGCCAGTCTATGTGTTTCCATTCCCGTGCGTATGGACGACGGTAGTCTACGGGTCTTCCAGGGCTATCGCGTACGCTACGACGACACCCGCGGCCCCACCAAAGGCGGTGTGCGCTTCCATCCTAATGTGTCGCTGGATGAAGTGCAGTCCCTCGCCTTTTGGATGACCTTCAAATGCGCAGCGCTGAACCTGCCCTTTGGCGGCGCAAAGGGAGGGATCACGATCAATCCCAAAGATTTCTCTAAGTTTGAGCTGGAACGTCTCAGTCGTGGCTATGTGGATGCGATCGCCAATTTTATTGGCCCAGATGTGGATATTCCTGCCCCGGATGTTTACACCAATCCCATGATCATGGGCTGGATGATGGATCAATACAGCATCATTCGCCGAAAAATTACCCCGGCGGTGGTCACGGGCAAGCCGATTTCCATGGGCGGCAGTCTGGGGCGGGAAACAGCGACAGCCATGGGTGCCTTTTTCGTCATCCATACCCTGATGGAAAAGTTAGGGCGGACATCAACTGACCTGACCGTTGCCATCCAGGGCTTTGGCAATGCCGGTGGTGTATTAGCAGAACTCCTGGCCAAGGCCAACTATCGAGTAGTCGCGGTGAGCGATTCCCAAGGCGGCATCTATGCCAAAACTGGGTTGGATATTCCCAGCATCCGCCAATATAAAGAATCGAGTCGGGGGATCAAGGCGGTCTACTGTGAAGGTACGGTGTGCAACATTGTGGAACACCGAGTGATCACCAATGCAGAACTGCTGGAACTGGATGTGGATATCCTGATCCCGGCGGCGCTGGAAAATCAGATTACGGAAGAGAATGCACCGCGCATCAAGGCTCCCTATATTTTTGAGGTCGCCAATGGCCCTGTCACCTCCGCTGCCGACGAGATTCTAGAGCAACGAGGTATCCAGGTCTTCCCCGATATTTTGGTGAATGCGGGCGGTGTGACGGTGAGCTATTTTGAATGGGTGCAAAACCGCAGTGGCTATTATTGGTCGCTAAATGAGGTGAACAGTCGCCTGCAGGAACGCATAGTGGAGGAAACCAACCGCATTTGGGATCTATCCCAGGATCTGGGCATCTCCATGCGCACGGCGGCCTACGTCCATGCCCTCAATCGCTTGGAGGATGCCGTGCAGGCCAAGGGCACCCGCGATTACTACATGAGCTAGTTGAGGGCCGTGCCCCACCCCAACAACTCTTCGAGGTCATCGGGGTGGCTACGGCAGCTCTGGGGGCGATCGCCTTGGCCTACCATGCTGGATATGGCTGTGGCTTAGATGTTTGCTGACGGTCAGCACATGATCTAAAAGCTGGTCTGGGCGATCGGCGTTGGGGGAACGTCGCCGAGCTTGCACTGCTCTGGATAGATTCAGGGCGCGTTCGTAGGAGATCATGAAGTCGTGGTAGATCTTATCGTGATTTGCCTGGGGGGCGGTTCTAATTAATACCGACACGCCTTGGTGGATGGTGTGGCTGATATCTTGAATGGAAATCTGCGCCTCGGGGTTTTGGGTATCTGTGCGGCGGATGGCTTGGGCGAACGCATACCAGTTGAGCCCATAGCTAAACGAGAGCTTGACGGTGGCTAAGGTGCGCTGCATCAGGCTCTCAAAAGCCAGACCCGACAACTGCCCGCGTTGGGGGAAGCGATCGCCTTCTTGTAAAAAAATATAGTCGCAGACGCCTTGGTCAAAGCGGGTGTCGCTATTAATCCGCCAATGTTCGATACAGGCAGCGGTGAATTTTGCTCGCTGGAAGTTGGTGCCGAGGGCTTGGATGCCCTGTAGATTGCTGTGGGTGAGGTTGGCTTCGGCAAAATTACCTTCGCTGACGTCCGCATGGGCCAAGATCGATTGGTAAAAATTGGTGCCATAGCAATTGCCCCAGCGTAGGTAGGCGTCGGTTAAGTTAGCCTGCTTAAGATTGGCTTCTCGAAGATTGGCCCAGCGCAGGTTCGTACCGCGAAATAGGGTACCGATGGCGTAGGCTCCCTCTAGGTTGACGCCGCTGAGGTAGGCATGACTAGCATCGGTGTTGATCAAGTCGGCTTCACCAAAGTTGGTGTCGCGAAAGTCGGCATTCACTAAGGAACTGCTCCGCAGGCTAGCGCCGCGAAAATCACTTTCCCAAGCGATCGCTCCTTCCAGGCTAGTCTGTTGCACCTGAGCATCACGACCGTTGACGTAGCAAAGGTTTGCATGGCGTAGGTTGGCCTGCCGCAAGGTGGCTCCCCGTAGATCGGCATGGGCCAAGTTTGCTTCGGAAAGATCAATGCCGCTTAAGTCTTGCCGGCGTAGGGATGCATGGGATAAGTCAATAGGAATACGAGGATGATCCTGTCGCCATTGATTCCAGACGGATGGGCCGGCTTGAAGCTGGGCAAGGTGCTGTGGATCTGCCATGTCACGTAGGGAAGATGAGAGGGAGCTACGAGGGTGAATAGGTATCCGAGCCTTGAAGGAAATCTGAAGCCCATCGGCGGTATCCTTCAAAAACCATCCTTCTTCCCGAGGCTAATGTTGCCTTGGGGTGCTACACCTTTCTTCACGCGTTGAGCGCCATCATCCGGCATCCGACAATAGGCTGAAGTTATTTCAGCATATTCACGTGTTTTCTCAGCCTTTTCATACCTCGTTGTGACTAGGGCGATCGCCCCTATTCTCCCTATAGCTACTGTTCTCCCAGGGTGACCTAATCCAGCAGCCCCTCCGGCGGTGTAATTTCGATCCGCTGCTGCTCTAAATCCACCACCGGCACGATCGCTTCCACGAAGGGAATCAGTAAGGGCGGCGTTTGGCGTTTTTTGGCGCGAGGAGTCTTGGCAGACTTACGGCGATCGGGATGGTGGGGCGTCGGTTCCACCGGTTCCACCGGCTCCTCGGGCTCTGGCGTTCCGGAGGACGGACGCTCCACTACCAACATGTCATGCCCGGTAGACATCACATCCACGACGGTGCCGACTAGATCTTGGCTATGCTGGTCAATCACGGTCAGACCAATCAAATCTGCCACATGAAATTCATGGGGGTCGAGAGGGAGGCGATCGCTCTCGGGCACCAGCAGCTCATAGTCGCGCAGGGTTTCTGCCTGGGCGCGGCTGGTAATACCTTCTAGGCGAATGACATAGAGATTCTTGCCCTCCACATAGCGCCCAGACTGCAGATACACCAGGGTCGGGTCTCCTCCCTTGGGCGATCGCATCCAGCGTTGCCCCGGTTCAAGAAACCGTTCGGGGAAGTCGGAGCTTGGGTAAACGCGCAGTTCGCCGACCAGCCCTTGGGGCGCGACGATTTTGCCAATTTCAATCCAGTCAGAGGGGTTGGGCATAAAAGACGAGGAGAAGAGGAATGGGACAACAACGGGGAGGGTAGAGGGAGAGGGTGGAGCGATCGCACCTTGCGTGACATAATCTCTAGGGGATAAATCTTCCTCCTGCTGATGGCCCCATTGATTAAGATACATGCCTCCTTCACCAGATTGGACTCGTCGTCACATTCTTTCGCTAGCGGACTTCACCCCAGCGGAATACAACACCATCTTGCAAACGGCAGTCAGCTTCCGTGAGGTTTTGTCGCGCCGCACCAAAAAGGTACCCGCCCTGCAAGGCAAAGTGGTCGCCAATCTATTTTTTGAATCCTCCACCCGCACCCGCAGCAGCTTTGAGCTAGCCGCCAAACGCCTCTCCGCCGATAGTCTCAACTTTGCCCCCGGTACGTCATCTCTGACCAAGGGTGAAACCATCCTCGATACCGCCAAGACCTATCTAGCCATGGGCACCGATTTGATGGTGATTCGCCATCGGGATGCCGGTGTGCCAACGGCGATCGCCCAGGAGATGGAGCGCCTCGGCACCCAGGTGGGCGTTCTCAATGCCGGCGATGGCCAGCACGAGCATCCTTCCCAAGCGCTGCTGGATTTATTTACCATGTGCTGCTGCTTAGATGCCGATGAGCCTCGGCTAGAACAGTTGCAGGGCAAGAAAATTGCCATCATCGGCGATATTCTGCACTCGCGGGTGGCGCGATCGAACCTTTGGAGCCTGACCGCTAGCGGTGCCGAGGTTCACCTAGCTGCCCCACCCACCCTCCTACCCGCCTACTTTGCCGAAATGATCGCCGCTGCCACCGATCTGCCCCGCAGCATCACCCTGCACTGGGACTTAGAACCTGCCTTAGAGCAAGCCGACTTTGTGATGACCCTGCGGCTGCAAAAAGAGCGCATGACCCAGCACCTCTTGCCCAGCCTGCGAGAATATCACCAGCAGTTTGGCATCACCCGCGATCGCCTCCGATTATGCCAACCCAGCGTGCGCCTGCTCCATCCCGGCCCCGTCAACCGTGGTGTGGAAATTAGCTCCGACCTGATGGATGATCCTGTCCTAAGCTTAGTGTCTCAGCAGGTGACCAGCGGCGTTGCCATTCGCATGGCGCTACTCTACTTAATGGCAAGTGGACAGGACTGAACCATGCTAAGAAACTTATGGAACAGCGGCTTGGTAGGACTGGGGTATATGCTATCGCCCCTGTCATGGTGGAATGACTTGTTTTTTAATCTGCCGATCGCTTACGCCGTGGGCTATGCCGCCAGTTGGCTCAACCCCGCCTGGTTTCTCCCCGCCACTGCCCTTGGCTACTGGCTATCGAATGTCTTAGGCATTGTGATGATGCAATGGGGCGCAACCGGCTTCGTGGGGCAACCAGAAACCTCCAATCCTAAACGTGCTCTGTTGATCAGTTTGGGGCTTTCCACCGCCTACACCGTCCTCATTATCGGATTAGCCTACTTTCATATCCTCGATATTCCCGACGCGATCCTGGCTCAACATCCCTGACTAGGCTCCATACCCAACCTCCATATATTTACGGGGGTTGTGAGTCGTGTTTCATAACCGGGTATTGTAAGACTGAACAGTGGATAGCTACTCGACATGGGATCCGAGTTGGATCTGAAAACTACGTTCTTACCATCCAGGTATTTCGTAGGCGACAGATTTTCTCGCCGGATAGAGCGATGATGCTATCTGTTGGCAGGGATCAACTCTAGGGGAGACAAGGCATGAAAGACGGTGGCCTCATTGTGTTTGTGATTATAGTAGTTGTAATTGCTGGATTGGTGGTTCATGCGCAAGGGCGGATGGAAACCTGCAAACGCCAAGGGCAAAAAACGATCGCCTGTGTCCTAGGATTCTAGCCAGTACCTTGCGTGATCCATCGCCCAGGGTAAATAGCGCACAATAATAGTTGTATTGCGCTCTAGGCTATTGTCGATGGATGTATCTCGATCTCAACTCCTGCAAGCTCCTATCCTGGAAGCTGATCACGTCGCGATCACCTTCGCACCGCTGTCCCTAGACGAGGTCTATGGCTTAGCCGATGATGCAGCCAATGGAGCGATCGTGGTGATGAGCGGCATGGTGCGCAATCAAACTGAGGGGCGTCCGGTGGTGGCGCTGGAATATCAGGCCTACGAGCCGATGGCTATTCGCGTTTTTCAGCAAATCGCCGCCGATATTCGCCAGCGATGGCCGATTACCCATACCGTGATTCGCCATCGCACCGGACGCTTGGCGGTGGGCGATATTAGTGTCTTGGTAGCCGTCGGCAGTCCCCATCGTTCTGAGGCGTTCGCTGCCTGCCAATATGCGATCGATACGCTCAAACATAATGCTCCTATCTGGAAAAAGGAACATTGGGCTGATGGATCCAGTAGTTGGGTGAGTATTGGTGCCTGTGAGCAAGAGGATGGGGTCTGTTAATGAATTCCCTATCTTTGATCATATCCGGTATCCTAACCTAGCGTTTATCAAGTAGGAAAGCGATCGCTCTCCGCTAGCCCAGCCTGTAGAATATATATCGGGACGCAAACACTAAGCGCCTCACTTACCTTGCTTGAGGATCACCATGTTTATACGTTGTTAACTGCGAGACACCGCCATGAGATTTTTAATTCAACTGATAGGCTTTGCGCTGCTGTTGCTGGGAATTTACTTCTTGGGAAGAAATATCTTTTTCACCACGAACGTCTCGCCCTATTTTTGGAGAGGTATTGCAGCCGATTTATCTATCCTGCTTCTTGTCGTAGGCGTTCTGGCTCTGGTGATCTTACCTTTGGGTGCTAAAAGCATCGGCTGGATCTTTGTTGCGGCTGGTATTATTTGTGTCTTTGCTAGCAGCCGAGCCGTTCTGAACCCAACCAGTCTCTGGCAGTTTTTTGTGGCGCTAGTGGCGATGACTGGGGGCTATAAAATGCTGTCTTCAGGCAGAATGCCTTTCTAACCTGTGAGCTGCTCTCTTGGCGTACCGTTGCGATCGCCACCCCTTGCGCGCAGTGTGGCGATCCCTTCCAACCCAGCTCCGTTGAGCATGCATAGATTCTTAGGTAGGGTCAGCAGATCGTTTGTCCATCAGCAAGCCAACGCCCACCAGTGCTGGGATGATCATGACTATTCGCAAGCCTCTAAAAGCTATGAGCGCACTTGAGCCAAGAGCCATCGTCAGAGCAGAGTCTGCCAGCAAAGAATTTACGAATCCCTCAATCAGCACAAAGATGAAGCAGCCATAGGTGGCGATCGCTGCCCATCTTGACCAGGTTTTATCTAAGCTAATGCCAACGATCGCGGCAATTCCCACCACTGCCATGGCACCAGAACGAATGACTTCTACACCAGAGACGTCTGTGTCTTCATAGGTGCCCAAAACAGTTGTGATCACCAGCGTGCTCGATGTAAAAGCAATGAATGCCAGATAAGCTAGGTTGTACCATTTCGTCGTGCGAGTATAGAGCTTTGGCTGAGAAGAATTTGTCATAGATGAGCTTAGAATTAGATGAACTATCTTCGCAACATACCATGAGCGATCGCCCTCTAGATAGTCAAGTCAAGAGCTATCGCCTCCCTTATCAACCCAGTCCCGCTGAGCATTCACAGCTCCTCAGACCGGGGCAGCAGGTCGTTTCTTCATGAGTGAACCCATGCCTAGAAGCGTGACAGCGAGGATGAGAAGCATCATGATTCTAGAAGCTCTGAGCCCATCGTCGCCAACGGTACTGGCTAGACTAGGTTGTAGGAAGGAAGACACAAATCCTGCAATGAGGATGAAACTCAAGAAGCCATAGGCGGCGATCGCTGCCCACTTTGCCCAGGCTTTATCTAAGATGATTCCAACGATGGCTGCGACTCCCGTCACGGGTATGATGCTGCCTAAAACAACTCCTATGACAGAGGGACTTGGCGTGATGACCACCGTGCTCCATATGAGAGTAATTAATACTAGGTAAGCTAAGTTATACCATTTGGTTCTTCGAGTATAGAGTCTTGGTCGAGACGAATTCGTCATAATTGTTGATCCAGCAAGATAAGTAGAAGCTACGCTTTGTGGTGTCTGTTCTATGAATAGCTTACTATCATGATCCGAGGAGTAAATGCAACACTTCGCAACATGCCATGAGCGATCGCCCTCTAGATGTTGAATAAAGAGCGATCGCTTCTCGGTTCTAACCTACTGGGGCCGTTCCATGACGCTGGTTAATCGTTCAATTGCCTGGGTTAGACGTTCTTGGGCTACGATGGCAGGATCCGGTGGGGCTTCTGCTGCTTCAACCTCCTCCGCTCGCTTCACGCGATTTTTCATTGCCGTAAACGATCGCACCACCAAGAACATACAGAAGGCAATGACGATAAAGTTAATAATGGCTGCTAAGAACAAACCATACTGAATACCCGCTGCACTCAGGTCTGCTAGCTTATCTACGCCCGCTGCCTGCATGGCTGGATTGAGAATAGCAGGCGTCAGAATGTCTGCTACGAGGGAATTAATCACATTGCCGAACGCACCGCCAATGATCACCGCAACGGCGAGATCGATGACGTTGCCCCGCATGATAAAATCACGAAAATCTGAGAAAAAGCCAGTGGTGGCCTGTCGTCCGCGCCGAATGCTCATAAGAGTTGTATCTCCTTAGGTTGCCAGGGTTTGATATCGAGACAATAGTAGGCGAGATCAGAACAAATGTCAGGGAATTCTAGGGTTTGGATGCAGGAAGAGGCTGGAGACGATAAAAGTATGGTGGACTAGATGAAATCTGGGATGGCTGGGATAATCTATCTAACATCTGTTTCTTTCCAGATATCAGAGGGCGATCGCTCTCAAATACTGGACTCTTCCTCGTAGGGTGAAGGTAAGGAAGCTTCATCTTTCTGGGAAATCAGTTCAGCTTTTAAGACCTGAGGCGGGCGATCGCCTGTGGGCGTACGGGATGGATCACGGCGATCGCTGGTGGGTGAGGGCGGTGCTTCTTCATTCCAATCATCCCAACCTTCTTCCAGTTCTTCAATCTCCCCAACGGGGGTAGACGGTTTGGCAGATGGTTTTGCTGGTGCGGAACGCTGAAATAAGTTTCTCAGACGACCCATGGGGCCTGTCGCTTTTTTGGGCTGGGGTGCAGGTGTTTTGGGCTGAGGAGTTGCTTGAGGCGTTGGCTGAGGAGTTTTGACCGTCTTGGTAGGGGACGGGTCGGGTTGGGTGGTGGCGGCTTGAGGTGGTGCTGGCTGAGGTTGTCTGGCTGGACTAGGGGGACGAGAGGATGGAGGAGGTGAGCTGGATCGCTGAGGTGGGCGTTGGTTGGGCTGGGGCGATCGCGGCTGGGACGCTGCTGCTGGAGATGCCGTTGGTCGGGACTCGGTCTGAGCCGCCCTTGCAGGTTGTTCAGATCTGGGGGATGGCTGGTTGGATGTTTCTGGTCTGGGAGCCTGGATAGGTTTTGATGAAGTCGGTTCTGATGGGGTAGCGGCTGCTTGGATAGGGTTTGATGGAGTTGCTTCTGATGGGGTTGCTTCTGATGGAGTTGCTTCTAACGGAGAAGATGGGGTGGTTGCCGTTGGGGAAGATGGGCTAGCTGCTGATGGTGTGGGGCTGCTTGCTTCTGTTTGAGTTGGAGGTGGAGGAGCGATCGCTTCTGTGGCCGTGGGTACCGCAGCAGACTCGACGGCGGCGGGGGTAACCGAGTCAACCTGGGGAAATGCAGGGGCAGGAGTATCGGTGGCAGACGGGGCGGCAATCGGCGCGGCTGGACTGGCTGGGGCTGCTTGAGCCGGTGGTGCCGCCTTTGGAGTGGACTGCTTACTCGACTGTTTGCTGGATTGGTTACTTGACTGTTTGCTGGTCTGGCGAGTCGGCTGACCAGCAGATACCGCAGGTTGGCGCTCCAAGCCTGGAATCACGGTAGCGCCTTCTGGCAAGTCGGTTTGTTGCTCAAGGGGGGTGGTTTGTCGGCGCAGGATCAGCAGTTGCCATCCCAACCAGAGCAGCAGCACCACACTGGCCGTTTGTCCCACCAAGAGGCCACCCTGGAGGCGATCGCCATAAATCCACAGCGCCAAGGCATAGAACATGCCGACGCCGCTCCAAGCTATATCTTGACGGCGATGCACTTCTGGGATGAAAAATGCTGCCATGTAAAATGTCAGGCTTCCCAAACCCACCAGTATCGCTAAACCATACGCAAACATATCGGCATCCTCGATGCAGCAACGGACGACTCAAGCCCTAAGGGCAACGCCCCAGTCTATCTCTTATCAAAAGCCGACCAGTACACCAGCCATAATCTTTGACTAGGCTGGTGGTGTAGGACGCGTAGATTGAGGTGCATCCCTGAACCATGGGATCGTGAGAGAAGGAATAGCGCCGAAATCTACAACTGACTGATACCATTACTTTAGCGGTAAAGCGCAGAAACAATACGGATGGCTCATCCAGTAGGCGGCTCAGAGAACGGTTAAGACACTGACAACCTGTATAGAGCAAAGCCAAACACAACTCTTTAGATCCGTCCTGCTTGGGGGCACCAAGTGGACGTAAAACAAACAGCCTGTGGAGGCGTTCTGACCAGGGGGATCCAGGCTTGCTTGGGTATCTAGGCATGAGCCAGAGAAGCAGGAAGTTTTTGGAGTAATCCAAGAAATCTCCACTCCTATCGTCTAGCGATTGAGTAGAGAGGATGTCAATTTGCCTGGCCCTTGCACGAATCACGAGGATTAACTATCCGCGGAAATAGAGGATCACCGCTTGGAAGAGACCGATGGTGAAACCGAGGATGCCGCCTAGGTTGACGATCGCTTGCAGTTCATTGCGGACAATCCCTTGAATGGCCAGTTCCAAGTCTCGGGGAGATGTGGCCCGCACCCGGTCGATGATCACTTGGTCGATGTCGAGAATGGGAATAGCCTGGGCCACAATGTTTTCTAAATCGCGTTCTAGATATTGCTCTAGCACCAGCGCCAGTTCTTTACTGACGGGTTCTAGGGATGTATAGACGGCATCTGAGCTTTGCAGGCGATTGAGCAAGAGGTCGGCGGTGCTGTCCCAATCCACCGATTCGCCCAATCCTTCCAAAAGATCGGCACCTCGGTTGCTCACATAGTCGCGCACGGTCTCGCGCATGGTGCTGCGCAGTCGGCGGACGGTGGAAACCGGCAGGTTTTGCATGGAGAGGTTTTGCAGCCACTCGGTCAACCGCCCTTTGATGCCCAAGGCCTGAATGAGCTCGGTGATCCGGGTATTGGTGGCCTCTTTTTCATCAAGGCAGTAGGTGCGTAGGCGGGTGAGGGTGTTGCGTAGACCAAAGAGGTTGGCGACCACCCAGTAGGTGCCGCTGGTTTTTTCGCGAAAGCCTTCGTCGATCACCTGAATGTTGCGATCGGTGAGAAAGTCGATCAGGGTCACTCGCAAGACATCCGGGGGCAGCACCACGTTCAGCAACCAGTCGGACAGTTGCTCTGCCTGCACCTCGGAGAGCTGAAACTCTAGCAAGACTTGGTCAAAAATCTGGTTGAGCTGCGGGGCTAAAAAGTCTTCCTGCCTAGCCCAGACCCGCACCAAGCGCAGGAGCGATCGCCCCAATAAATCCCGCAGGATATTGGCGACAATTTTGCTAGTACCCCGATCATCTCGGGCCTGGAGTTGTTCTAGGGCCAGCCGCAGCAGCCAGAGAATGGCCGACTGCATCCGCTCGGTTTGCAATAAGCGCCGCGCTAGGTTTTGCAGCTCGGCGGGGGTCAGCAGCGACCCCATAATCGTGTCGGCGATTCGCTTGGCCAGCCGTTCCTGGTTGCTGGGAATCAAGCCTGGGGTAAAGGGCAATCGTCGTCCGGCGATGTAGAGGGGACGATAGGGACGAAATAGCATTTTGATGGCTAGATCATTGGTGAAATAGCCAATGATGCCGCCCACAATGGGAGGTGCAGCAATCAGCAGTAGGGTGGAAGCGTCCAAGGGCAAAAGAGGCGATCGGGATAAATGGGTGCCCTATGACCAGGGCTAATCTATGCTTACCCTATCATTTTTGAATAGATGCCTGTCTTCTACCTAAATAGCGATTTTTGCTCAGCTTCGGCGGGATTCACCGAGTCGCGACCAAAACGCCCATTAATCCGCCCGCGATCGCGTAATGGATTGCCTGACGAAAGCCAACCTGGTGAGCGATCGCCCGCTGTTCTGCGCCGATGGGAAAGCGATCGATACTGGGGGCTAAGTAAGCATACTCATCTTCCATACCTAAATCTTTGGCCATGGGGACGACCACGGTGGCCAAGTACCAGCGCTGGAACTGCCGCACTAGGTCACTGCTAGGACGATGAAAATCAAGGATGGCCACCGTTGCGCCGGGCTTCAGAACACGGTGCAGTTCCCGCAAGCTATCGGGAATAGAAGCGACGTTGCGCAACCCGTAGCTCATGGTGGCTGCATCAAAGGTGCTGTCGTCAAAGGGGAGATGGAGCGCATCGCCTTCCACCCAGGTAATCGGTAAGGGCGATCGCCGCTGATCGTTGCGCTGTTGAGCGATCGCTAATTGAGAGGCCGCAAAATCAACCCCAACTACCCGACCGTTGGGGCCCACCTGCTGGGCCAAAAGTTGGGTAACATCGCCACTGCCGCAGCAGACATCAAGACAGGTTGCGCCTGGCATCGCCCCGCTCCACTGCACAGTCATCAGCTTCCAGACCCGATGCAGGCCTAGACTGAGACCGTCATTTAACTGATCGTAGACGGGCGCAATTCGGTTAAATAATGCCTGGACGCCGTCGGGAGCCACCGGAGACCTCATAGACCAACCCTGGTATATATCTCTGCCATCCTACCGCGTCGATGGAACCATCCTAGATCTAGCGGCAGGTGCAGGAAATTGCTAGACCAATTTGCTGAGCTGAGAGGTATAGCAACTGCAGTTCTTCAGGACGGAGCGGGCAAAGATTGACCCACTGCAGCGAAATCACCGCCATCACCGCTTCTTGGAAAATAATGGGAATCACCACATGGGACTGAATCCCTTCCTGAGCATAGGAATCAAGCTGGGATAGATCTGGATCTTGGCTGACTTGAATGACGCCACGAATCACCTGCTGAGCGATCGCTTGTTGAGCTAGGGGATCCTGCTGCAGCCAATCGGCGGCTCCCGGTTGATTGCTGCTATACACCTCCGTCAAAGCAGCATCGCACACCATCTGTAAGATGCAGCGATCGGCAGAAAAACTGCTGCACAGCGCCTCCACAATGGTATCCAGACGCGCTTGATGATCCACCGATCGCTGGGTCACCCGCACAATGGCGCTGAGGAGATGGGTTTGGGCCTGGGCGCGCTTCAGGTCGTCCGATCGCTGCTTTTGCAATTCGTAGCTTTCCACCGCCCGCTGCACCACCGTTTTCAGCTCCGATGGATCCCAGGGCTTGGTGATATATTTGTAGACCTGCCCAGAGTTAATCGCCTCCACCAAATCCTCCACATCCGTAAACCCGGTGAGGATAATCCGCATGGTGTTGGGAAACTGCACCACGGTTTTGCTGAGGAACTCCGTCCCTTTCATTTCCGGCATCCGCTGGTCAGAAATAATCACCGCCACCTCGCCCTCTTGGGCCAAAATATCTAGGGCAGCGCCGCCACTTTCCGCCTTGAGCACATTGAAATGACGGCGAAAGGTGCGGTAGAGCAAGTCTAAGTTGTCCGGCTCATCATCCACCACCAGCATTTTTGGCTTTTTGGCTTGTTCAACCTGTTGCAGTTGTTGGCTAATGTCGTCAATTCCAGGGATCACAATGTCCATCCAGTGGTCTCCTTCAGCAAGTTGGGTGGGGCGAACACATCGGTCTGTACCCACGTCTGTGCTCACATAAGCTCTGTGCTTGACATGATATATCCATAGGAATTCAAGCCAAGCTATGATGCAACCGGATTGATTCGTATACGATCCTGAACAATCATTTCAATGGACTCAATGGACTCAACGGACTGAATAGTTCAGGTGCCCCTGCCGCCTTATAGTATCAAGTTTGGGTGAGCTACTCCTATAATCTGGAGCGATCGCTGTTGGCGGCTCGTTGCTCCAAAGGCGATCGCCCTCGATCCTGGTCTAATCCCTGATCTAGGCTATTCCGGTTGGGGGAAATCGTTTTTCAGTGTAGCAGCGCCCATCGCTCCTGCCATCTCTCTCGGGTAGTGCTCATGCTCTGTTTAGGATCCAGCGCCGTCTTAATGTCTCTCACCCCTCACCCTGGCTGGGAAAGGGATTGGGGGTGCGGGTCTTGGTTCAGGCAAGGGATCTATAGACCTTGGGGTGGGGGAGCGATCGCCAGCAAAAAGCCCCCAGTCTTTGCAGAACAGGGGCGGCACGTGAGCAAGAGGAACAGCATGCCTAGGACATGCTAGTGCTTATTCCTTAAGCTAACGGTTCAACATTAAGAACGGTTTTTGCCTAGGCTAAACCTCAGGGATCTCCTCAGGGGCGATCGCTCCTGGCATAATCCTAAGGGTCATCTAGAAAAAGGCAGGCTGGTGGCGAATGAGGCTGAGGAACTCCTCGCGAGTTTTGTGATCCTCTTGAAACACACCCACCATGGCGCTGGTCACCGTCCAAGAGCCCGGCTTTTGCACACCGCGCATCACCATACACATGTGGCTCGCTTCCATGACCACAGCCACCCCACGCGGATCGAGAATGGTCTGCACCGCTTCTGCCACCTGACGGGTGAGCCGCTCTTGCACCTGCAGGCGACGGGAATACATTTCCACAATCCGCGCTAACTTACTTAGCCCAACCACCTTTTCGTTAGGAATGTAAGCGACATGCACCTTACCCATAAAGGGCAGCATATGGTGTTCGCAGAGGCTAAATACATTGATGTCGCGGACGAGCACCATTTCATTGTGGCCCTCATCAAAAATGGCTCCATTCACCAGCTCCTCTAGGGATTGCTGATAGCCACTGGTGAGAAAGTGCATAGCCTCGGCAACCCGCTTAGGGGTCTTGAGGAGACCTTCCCGTTCTGGGTCTTCTCCAACGCCCAGAAGAATAGTCCGCACCGCATCCATCATCTGCTCTTTAGCTTCTTCGGTTGTGGGGTGGGGAGTGGAAGCTTGACCGTTGATGGTATTGCGATCGGGGCGGGTTTCAGGCGCTGGCTTGGCTTCGCTGGGGGTCAGGGAATTGGCAAGCCCTTTGCTATTGAGGCCGTTCGAGTTATTGGAAGAGGCGATAGTCATGAGCAAATGTGCAATAAAGAACCTGTTAAGCGGGAAACGATGGGGGCGTTACTCCACAGCGGTTGCCCTAGAGACGATGTCCTAGGTTGAGGCAGCAACGCCTACGCAATATTTCAGAGTGGACTGAAATGCTAAAGTGCGCCGGCACTGGGCATCACCACGAGTTCATCGATGACGGCCTGAGCGGGCAGCAGGGCAGCCTGAACAATCGTCTGGGCTACAATCTCGGGGGTTAGCATACTGGTACGGTTAAAGTCAGCTTGCACCGTATCGGTATCCCAAATGGGCGTATTCACGGCTCCGGGGGTAATCAGCGTGACTCGAATGCCATGACTGCGCTCTTCGGCGGCCAGGGTCTTCGATAGGGCAATCAGCCCAGCTTTACTGACGTTGTAGGCACCCCAGCCGGGAAAGGCCTGATGGCCAGCAATAGAGCCGACGTTGATGATGGTGCCCTGTTGGCGATCGCGCATGGACGGTAGAATGCCCTGAATACACTGGAAAACGCTGGTGAGGTTAAGGGTTAAAACGGCCTGCCAGTCCTTCAATGACGTATCCACTAGCGTGCCGGTGTAGCCCATGCCGGCATTGTTCACCAAGATGGTAATCGGCTCACCCTGTTGGGCGATCGCCGCAATGGCGGGCTGAATCTGCTCTAGGTTGGTTAGGTCAAGAGGATGGATCTGTACATCAACTTGATGCGATCGCGCCTCATCGGCAACCTTGAGCAGGTTATCTTTAGAACGGCTTAGTAAGACTAGATCCACACCGGCTTGGGCAAAGGCAAGAGCCGTGGCTTTGCCAATGCCACTACTAGCTCCAGTAATTAGAGCCCGGTGGCGCTGTTGAATATCCATGAACAAGTCCGAATGAACATCAGTGGTGTCATAGAGAAAGTTGCTCTCAACGGTGAAGAGACTCGGTCTAAATAAGGTGTAAACCGCTAACCCTTGAGTGCAGACGTCACCACGATTGACTCAGATAATTGTGAGCCGGGGTTAATTGCGAGGGTTCGCTCATGTGGGATGTAATCTTGAATCACGAGGACGGGAACGATTTGCTTCTCCGTAACGATGGCGCTCTAGAAAACCATGGAAGACGCTCTGCGTCTGCGGCTAGCATCGTTATCTTGTCCCTGTCTATATCCTAGGGAGAGCGTGAACTAGGATGCAGACAACTCAATTGTAAACAATTATTGCTAACCACCTTTGGGATTATAACACTGGCATCGAACCCTGCGGCCGGTCACTCCTGGTCTACTGATTGAGATTCATCAATGATGAGTATAGCGATCGCCCCCGCTGGCTGAACGAGCATCTAGGCGGCCGGCACCTGAAAAACGCCAATCTGCCGGAATTTTTGGTAGCGTCGCTCGCGCCGCTCGGCGTTGCTCATGCGGTTTAGTTCTGCCAGATGTCGAAGCAGAGCTGCCTTGAGGCTGCTCGTGGCGGCCACTGGATCGGAATGGGCTCCCCCAATGGGTTCTGGCACAATCTCATCCAAAATACTCAGATTTTTGAGATCCTTGGCGGTAATCCGCAGGGCTTCGGCGGCCTGGGGAGATTTGCCCGCATCTTTCCAAAGAATGGCGGCACAGGCTTCTGGGCTGGCTACGGTGTAGACCGAATGCTCGAACATCAACAGGCGATCGCCTACGCCCACGCCCAGGGCACCGCCGGAGCCACCTTCCCCAATCACGGTGCAGAGGATGGGTACGTCGAGGCGAAACATTTCCCGGAGGTTATAGGCGATCGCTTCCCCCTGCCCCAACCGTTCTCCTTCCACGCCTGGATAGGCTCCGGGGGTGTCGATAAAGGTGAGGATGGGCATACCAAAGCGGTTAGCATGGTTCATCAACCGCATGGCTTTACGGTAGCCACCGGGGGAGGCCATGCCAAAGTTGCGGGCGACGTTATCCTTGGTATCGCGTCCTTTTTGGTGTCCTAGCATCATAATCGGCCGACCATCAAGCCGACCAATGCCGCCCACCAAGGCCTTGTCATCCACGCCCGTGCAGCGATCGCCATGCAGCTCAATCCATTCATCGGTCATGGACTGAATGTAGTCGAGGGTGCTTGGACGCCGCGGATGCCGTGCCACCTGCAGCCGCTGGGAGGGCGTCAGACTGCTGAAGATTTCCTGGCGGAGCTGGCTGGCCCGCGTCTCTAGCTGCCGGAGCTGCTCCGAAACATCGACATCGTTCTCTTCGGCAAGGCTGCGGATTTGATCGATGCGAGACTCTAACTCAACGAGGGGCTTCTCGAAGTCAAGAAGAATGGGCTTGCGTTCAGGAGTAACCATGGTGGGTGGGGGAAAAACCTGGGAAACAAATAACCATGAGACAAGGTTGCGGGATGGGGGAAGCGATCGCCGGAGCAGCCGTTTCCCCTCTGCAGGCCTAAGCTGTACCGCTAGGCTGGGCTAGCAAGGGACGGAACCCATGCTTGATGGAGGCTTGGCCAATCAAATCCATCTTGTCGAGGGTGATTTGATTGCGTCCCCAGGAAAAGTTGGTGTACAGCTTTTCAAATTCCAGCAGCATCGACTCGGCAAAACAGGCAAATAGCTGCCGCGATGGCACGTCCATATTGACGATTTGCATGATCTTCCAGTCAATATCCAAGGAATGTTCCACAATGCCGCCATTGAGCACGTGGATCTCGGGATGCTGAAGCTGGGTAGCCAAGTTTTTGGGATAGCCTCCGTCAATCAGCAAGCAGGGATGCTTGAGGGTTTCAGGATTAATCTCCACCCCCTTGGGCATACTCGCCACCCAAACCACCACATCCGCCTGGGGTAGCGCCTCTTCTAGGCTCAAAATTTTGCCGCGACCCAGCTCATCCTGTAGCGCTTGAAGTCGCTCCGTATTCCGGGCCACCAGCAGCAATTCTTTGACATCGGTGCGGGCATCCAACCAGCGACAAACCGCGCTGCCAATATCGCCCGTCGCGCCGCAGACCGCTACGGTAGCTTGGGATAAATCAATGCCCAGCTTGGGAGCAGACTGCTCCACCTGCCGGCAGATAATGTAGGCGGTGTGGGTGTTGCCGGTGGTAAACCGCTCAAACTCTAGCTTGACGTTGCGCACCTGCTTAATCTGCTGGAGATTAAAATTCTCGAAGATGATCGATGAGAAGCCGCCCAAGGCCGTAATGTCAATGTTGTGCTTTTGGGCGTGGGCCATGGCATTGATAATCTTGCGGGTGGCCGCCTTAATGCGCCGAGCGGCTAGCATTTCTGGCAAAAAGCAAGATTCAACGTAGTACCCTTCGATCTGTTGACCGGTGAGACTTGTAACTTTGATGGTGTCTACGATTTGTGGCGGAGCGCTACACCAGAAATCTAAGTCCTGGTCGGCGTATTCGGGATAGCCCAAATCATGAGCGACAGATTGAGCGTGTTGAAGACTGGTAAGGTGACCGATGAGACCAAACATGAAGGATCCTGTGCAGACCTATAACTAGGTTGGATGGCGAATGACGTCGTGAATCAGAGGCGATGGAGCCGGATTTCTCAATCGATCAATCCCACACACCATCGTAGACAGACCGAGCCAATGTAGATCGGTACTGAGTGATCAGTATAACGGGCGAAGCAGGGGAACTGGCGGGGCACCGGCAGACTTTGGAGATGGAGCGATAACCGCAGCCCACATGAGAGCTGAGTGACAGCCTGGGGTTGCTGGACTCACCGAGTCCAAAGGTTTTTTGATCATACCAGTCTGGTGCTCCATGGGGGCGATCGCTCTTGGAGAATCCCGCAATTCTCAGAGGAACGGATCGCGGGATGACTAGGGTGACTCGATCCCAAAAGCTAGGGATGCTACCCGTCACCGCGAGCCAGCAGGGGTGCGGCACTCAGGAGAGTTTGGGTGTAGGGATGTTGGGGATGGGCAAAGAGGTCGGCCGTTGCCCCTAGTTCTACGATCTTGCCAGCATTCATCACGGCAATGCGATCGCAGAGGAAACGAGCCACCCAAAGATCATGGGTGATAAATAGGTAGGTGAGGTCAAAGTCGCGCTTCAGGTCAAGCATCAGATCCAGCACCTGGGCCTGGACACTGGCATCCAGCATACTCACCGGCTCGTCGCAGATCAGCAGCTTGGGCTGGGTGATCAGGGCGCGGGCGATCGCCACCCGCTGCTGCTGTCCGCCGGAGAGATCGCTGGGATAGCGCGGGTAATATTCCTTGGGATCTAAACCCACCCGCTCCAGCATGGCATAGACCCGGCGCTTGGCTTCCGTCGCGTCGGCCAACCGATGTACCAGCAGCGGATCGGTAATGCTCTGCCCAATGGTCATCATGGGATTGAGGCAGGCATGGGGGTCTTGGAAGATCATCTGCATCTGGCGACGCTGCTGGCGCAGATGCTGCCGATCCATCTGGGTGAGGTCCTGCCCGAGGAATTCGACGGTGCCGCTGGTGGGACGCAGCAGGTGCAGGATGGTGCGGGAGAGGGTGCTTTTGCCGCAGCCCGACTCACCCACCAGCCCCAGGATTTCTCCTGGATACAGATCTAGATCCACTCCATCTACGGCCTTAATGGTGCGGCGGGGCGATCGCGTCAGCAGGCGAGCAATGGGATTATCTTCTAGGGTGAAGTGCTGCTTGAGATGGCGTAACTTGAGAATCGGTTCCTTCGCTGGCTCCTGGGAAGCGATCGCCCCTTCGCTGGCCTGGAGCAACCGAGCGGCCTGGAGCAGCGATCGCGTATAGGGATGCTGAGGACTCGTCAACACCGTGTCTACCTCGCCCATCTCCACCAGCTTGCCCTCATACATCACCGCCAAGCGATCGCAATATTCTCCCACCAGAGCCAAGTCATGGGAAATCAGCAGCAGCCCCATCTGGCGTTGGTCGCAAAGGCGGGTCAGTTCGGTGAGAATTTGGGCAGAAACGGTAACGTCCAGACTCGTGGTGGGTTCATCGGCCACAATCATTTTCGGTTCGAGCAGCAGGGCCAAGGCAATGGCTACCCGCTGCCGCATACCGCCGCTAAACTCATGGGGATACTGCATCCAGCGGTTGGCGGGAATATTGACCGTTTCCAGCGCTTCCACCGTTTTTTCCCGCAGTTGCCGTGGGCTGAGGTGGGGGTGATGGGCGCGCAGGGTTTCCATACAGTGCCACCCCACGGTCATCAGCGGATTCAGCCGGGTCATGGGGTCTTGGAAAATCAGGGCGATCGCTTCTCCCCGAAACTTGCGCAGGGCCGGGGGCGATAGGTCAAACACCGATTGCCCCTGAAACAGCACCTGGCCATCCACTTGGCTCCGGGGGGGCAGCAGTTGCAGCACCGCCCGCCCCAGGGTAGATTTTCCGCAGCCGGATTCTCCCACCAGCCCCAGCCGTTGTCCAGCCGCGATGGACAACGATACGTCATTGACGGCCCAGTCCTCGGTCGAGGCCTGGCGGTGCTGGGCGCGGGAGGAAGGCGGATAGGCAACCCGCAGGTTTTGAATCTGGAGAAAATCCTGGCTCATACAAGACAATGGCGGAACTAACCGGGATGAACCCAGGGGCGATCGCCCACTGGTTTGAACGCAGCTAGACGCAACTAGCTTGGACTTATTATGTCGGAAAGTCGGTCAAAGTTGGCTACGGGCTTTGAGTTGCAGGTAGCGATCCACGAGTTGATCGGTGATCTGATGGGCGGGGGCATCCAGAATCAGTGCGCCGCGCCGCTGTAGGAGGGCCAGGGCCAGGTGGCGCTGCTGCAGTAAATCGAGGGCCACGGCGCGGGCATAGCCTGCCTCTACCGTTGGACTGGGCGCTTGGGCCTGGCGATCAATGTAGGGATCGCGCAGGGCGACGCAAAAGGGCAGGTAGCGCGGCGTCAACCGCCCCATGGCCGACAGCACGTCACTGGACGCCGTTTGGTCAATAATGTCGGTGAGCAGCACCACCAAGGCGCGCCGGGTTTGTTGACGGGTCACCTGGCTCACGGCATCGAGGTAGTCGGGCTCCAGTAAGACCGGTTGAATGGGCGTCAGGCAACGGAGCAGTTTGGGCAACTGCTGGGAGCCGCGATCGGGGGGAATCCACCTATGCATCTGCCGATCAAACACGCCTACCCCGACGCGATCGCCCCGTTGCAGTGCCGCAAGGGACAGGGAAAGAGTGGCATTGAGAGCCCAGTCAAATCGCTTCAATCCCTCCACTTGAGCGGTCATCAAGCGACCCCGATCCAGCAAAATCATCAGGGTTTGTTCCTGTTCGGGTTCAAGCACACGAATCAGGGGACGGTTGCGGCGGGCGGTGGCCTTCCAGTCAATCAACCTTGGATCATCACCAGTGCCGTAGTCTCGCAGTTCGGCAAATTCAGTCCCCATCCCCTGGCGGCGGGCTCGACGGATGCTGCCGCTGGTTTGCAAGGTGAGGCGAATGGACAGCGATCGCAGCCCAATCAGATCAGGAAAAACCGCCACGCTCCGGGCTTGATCCACCGTCCAGCTATCCCAGCCCAGCCCCCAAGCCCCCCGCTGCCGCAGATAGATCTTGCCCCAGGCATAGTCTCCCCGCGCG
The DNA here is from genome assembly GCF_016888135.1 of Leptolyngbya sp. CCY15150. Taxonomy (NCBI): domain Bacteria; kingdom Bacillati; phylum Cyanobacteriota; class Cyanophyceae; order Leptolyngbyales; family Leptolyngbyaceae; genus Leptolyngbya; species Leptolyngbya sp. CCY15150. The sequence continues at coordinate 39,981 of NZ_JACSWB010000289.1, read as the reverse complement.
GTGGGGAAAATCGTGTAGGTCAAGGTTTCTTGATGATGGGCGGGCAGAGTTAGGAAAAACTGTGGCGGGGTAGCGGTAAAAACGGCGGGGTACGTGTCACGAAGTTGCACCACAGCAGGGCGATCGCCTGTGGTCACCGTCACCTGCACCAAATTCTCACGCCCAATGGAGAGGCGATCGTCCAAGCTGCGCTCAACCGTGACCCGGTGGGGACGAACTCGCCAGCTATCCAAGATCATGGCAACCACGATGCCGATATCCACCCCCAAAAGCAGCAAGGCAATGGGCTGCACGGTCGCGGTCGGCATGGCGGACTGGGTGAGGGTAGCCAAGCCAACCCCCAAGGCCGTAACCAGCAGCAAAATCAGGTAGGTCTGGCGGGAGGGAATCATCGCGGTACGGGCACTTGGCTGAGGATGGCAGCAATGATCGGCTCGGCTTGCAGCCCATCTAGCTGAGCTTCTGGGCGCAGAATCAGTCGGTGGCGCAACAGGGGAGGGGCGATCGCTTTTAGGTCATCGGGGGTGACAAAACTGCGTCCTTCCAGCCAAGCATGGGCCTTGCTGGCCTGGAGCCAAGCAACCGCAGACCGGGGGGAAGCTCCTAAGGACAGGTCAGGATGCTGGCGAGTGCGCTGCACTAAGGTCATCAGGTAATCGAGCAGGGGATCTGCCACCTCCACCTGCTGCACCAGTCGGCGAGCGGTGAGAATGTGCTCCACGGTAGCGATGGGCTTCAGTTGCTCTAGATTCACCCGCTTGGTTTGCAGTCCCGATTGGGCATTGGCCAGCATCTGGCGTTCGGCACTAGGGCTGGGATAGTCCACCACGAGTTTGAACAAGAAGCGATCGAGCTGCGCCTCTGGCAAGGGATAGGTACCTTCAAACTCCAGGGAATTTTGGGTGGCAATCACCCAGAATAAATCTGGCAACAGCAAGCGATCGCCATCCAGGGTGACCTGCTGCTCCTCCATGGCTTCTAGCAGTGCCGATTGGGTTTTGGGCGGCGTGCGGTTAATTTCGTCGGCCAGCAGGATCTCGGTAAACACCGGCCCGCGCTTTAGGCTAAAGCTGCGGGTATTCAGGTCAAAAATGTTAGTCCCGAGAATATCCGAGGGCAAGACATCGGGGGTGAGCTGAATGCGGCGAAAATCGGCTTTGATCAACTGGGACAAGGCTTTCACCGTTAGGGTTTTACCTGTCCCCGGCACGCCTTCTAGAATCACATGTCCCCCCGACAGCAGCGCCACCATGAGGTGGTGGACAACGGTGGTTTGTCCCACCACAATGCGGCTGATGGTGGTGTTGAGGCGTTCGAAGAGCGAGGAAGGATGGTTCACAGGGGAAGAACTCATGGGGCAGAGAGGGGCAGCAAATGAGAGGGGCAGCCGTCAGAGACGGGGTAGAGCTCTGGATTAATGAGGAGTCGATAGGAATCAGAAATCGATAGAAGTCAACAGAAATCGATAGGAACTAGGGGCAGAGAGATGGGTTAGTTGGTAGCCTGGCGAACGCGCTGAATCGTTCTCAACCAGAGTAGCAAGTCTTGCTGGCTCATGGACTGCCTAGGGGTGAGGAGCGCCAACACATCGCCGGGGGGCTGACGGGTTTGCTGGCTCCAAGCTTGGGCGATCGCCTCTGGGGAGAGATCTTGACCGTGGAGCCCCAGGAATTGCTGCAGTCGCCGTCGCTCTGCTTGGAGGATGAGGTTCACCATAAACGGCTGACAGCCAGCTTTGATCAGCACCCCAGCCAAGGCGTTGATATAGGCCTGACTGTTGTCTACGGTGACTGAGGGAATCCTCTGGGGTGGGCCAAACCGCCGATTTTGATCCCATATCAGCAGCAGCAGTATGGCGATCGCTTGGGTTGCCACAATCACTAGGGGCGTCTTGGCTAGGTAGCCCCAGAGGGTGGGCGGCGGCGGCAGGGGCGGCAGCTCTTCCGCCGAAAAACCCTGGAGCTCGGGGCGGGGTGGACAGGCTGCCTCTGGCTCAGCGATCGCCTCCTGCTCAACATCCCCAGAATAGCCGTGCAGAAATTCATCCACCAGAATCGGTAGGCCCGGTTCGGTGACCAACTGAGTGAGATAGTCGAAGTTCTGGAGGGTCGTTTGGTAGGCATTGGCGGCGAGAAACGGCGGCACCACATAGATCACCCGTCCTGCTCCCACAGCCTCCTGCCAGACTAAGGTGCCATACTCATCGGCGATCGCCGCGTCATCGGCTGCGGTCGGCAAGGTCATCGACACCTGTTCAACAGTGCCCAAGTCCTCCTGGGGTTCATCTAGATCATCTAGATTGGCCCGGCGGCGAGTCTCAACCTGCACCGGACCCACCGATGTGTCTACCTGGCTGCGAAAGGGAGCACGGGTGGCAGGCGATCGCACCCCCACATGGATGATCACATTACCCCGACTCACCCAATCTTCGGGAGTTCTGCTCTGTAAGACCCATGGCTGCATAAACTCACCGTAGAACCGCAGGAGCGTGATGGCTTGGGGTGGCGGTTCCTGTTCCTCACGATAAAAACCTGGCAAGTCGTCGAGCGATCGCTGCCAGCGGCGAATATCAAGACTGCAATCTTGGCGCATTTGGGCATACCAGGCCCCATAGCCAAAGGGCGTACGGCTGTAGGTAGACCCCTGCAAGTTAGAGCCGCCCGGAGCTAGCCCGAGGGTCAGCAGCAGCAGAGCAGCGATCGCCAGCGCCCCGAGTATCCATGGTCGTTTGCGATGGCTCATGGGGACGGCAGCTCCTGATAGGCGGCCCAACAGCGCTCCCATTCTGCAGCAGAAATCCCTTGACTGCTAAAGCAAAGCTGTTCATGGATCGCCAGCAGCAGGTAGTAGGGGGCCGGATCCGCCACCGTCAAAAGCAGGGCTCGATATTCGCCATCGGTGCGGCTGGCCTCCAGCCGAATAACCTCTTGATCGCTGAGCTGGCTGAGCATGGCCATATACAGGCAGCGGCAGGCCTCACGATAGTTACCAGCTTGCTGAGCTTGGCGCGCTTGCTGTACCCAGATCTCGGGGGCGCGATGGGGTGGGGTGCTGGGTTGGCTAGGACGGCGATCGCCGATACCCCGCCCTAGCCACGCTTGGATCTGGGGCGCAAATTCTCGATAAAACTGCCAGCCTAACCAGCCCAGCAATCCGCCGATGATGATGATGAATAGAGTCCGCAGCAGCCAGTCTGGCGGTGTCACCTGGGGCATGGGTACATCGGGCTGCACCGTGCTCCATTGTGCTTCGAGCCACTCACTGACCTGCTGGGTAGCTTGCTGCACCTGCCAGCCTACACTAGTGTCTTGATAGTCACGAGGGGAAAAGATCTCGTCCATGGCTAGAACATCATAGGGTTCAGGGGGCGATCGCCTGTAACAACGGCTCTTCAAGGTGAGTTCAAGACCGTTATAGCAGCAGCCCCTACTCGTTGGGCGATGACCGATACCGTTCAGCCTGAGTCTGGTTCAGCCTTGGTTAACTGGCGAAAGTGTATGGCCCTTGGGAGAGGGGCTGGAGGTGAGGGCTTTCGAGCGTCTGGTTAACACGTTTCGTTCATCAACCAGAGTTTAGCCTGAGTCTGTCGAACTCTATCTGTCATCTTCATCTAGCTCAGAATGAACGACGAGGCTGAGGATCGGTAGCGAACTTGGGCCTAACGTACCCCGCAACGGTAGCATAGACGAGGCAGATTTGCTCGGGGCAGGCTTGCACCCCAGCGCTTAGCGGACAAGATCTAAGGATGGCGATCGATTAATACTGTGACTCCTCAAGCTGTGACTTCTCAAGGCTTTCTAAACCTGTATAAACTAGCGGGCTGGACGTCCCACGATTGCGTGGCCAAGGTGCGCCGGATTCTATCCCAGAAGCGGGTTGGCCATGGCGGCACCCTAGATCCCGCTGCTGTAGGGGTCTTGCCGATCGCTGTGGGACGGGCAACGCGCCTGATTAACTACCTCAGCTCGGATAAGGCCTACCGCGCCACCATCCGCTTTGGCGTGACCACCACCACCGATGACCTAGACGGTGAGGTGATCGCTGAAGCTCCAGTACCCCATCTCACCCTGGATGACGTGACGGCCATCCTCCCCAGCTTTGAGGGACAAATTGACCAAATTCCACCGCAGTACAGCGCGATTTCGGTGGATGGAAAACGCGCCTACGACTTGGCTCGGGCTGGGCAGGTGGTAGACATTCCCATCCGCACCGTGACGGTCTACAGCATCGAGGTGCTGGCCTGGCGATCGCTGCCCTATCCCGAACTGGAGGTGGCGATCGCCTGTAGTGCCGGCACCTATATTCGAGCGATCGCCCGCGATCTTGGTGCCCAGCTCCAGACCGGAGCAGCCCTGGCCCACCTGATCCGCACGCGCAGTAGCGGCTTTGTCCTAGAAGAGAGCATCACCCTAGATGACCTCCTGTCAAGCTGGACGGCTGGCAAAAACCTGTTGATTCCCCCTGAGCAAGCTCTCCAGCACCTGCCGCCCCTAGTCCTTGATGGGGAAACTGCCCGGCGCTGGCAGCAAGGACAAAAGGTGGCGATCGCTCCCGCGACCACCCACCTACACTATCGAGTGCATGGAGAGGATCATTGTTTCCTGGGTATCGGTGAATGGATTGACCCCAGTGAAGCCGATGAGCCTCCCCGCTTGCGCCCCCGAGTTGTCTATGATCCTTAGCCGCCCAAACCCTAGTTAGAGGCTAAGGCCGCAGTGATCGCTGACTGGACACAGACTTCCAGCACCAATGAGCTCCCGCTCTAACAAGATAGGGCGGCTCCTGAGCTTTTGGGGGACAGGCTTAAGTCGGTAGCGCTTCCTGGGTCGATCCGCCAGCAGCTTGGCGATCATGAACCACATCAATGGTCAAGCCTTCCCAGGCCACCACGCTGTTTGCAAATTGCTTAGACGTAACGTCTTTGATGCCATCCATGAACTGATCACAGTGCAGGGGGTCATGGTGGAAAATGACTAACTTTTTGACATTGGCAGCCTTTGCCACCTTCACCGCCTCTTGCCAGGTGGAATGCCCCCAGCCAACCTTGCTCGACTTTTCTGAATAATATTCGTCATCCGTGTAGGTCGAGTCGTAGATCATCACATCGGCATCACGGGCCAGCCACATGACGTTTTCATCGAGGCGATCGGTGTAATGCTCTGTATCAGTGATGTAGGCGGCAGCATAGCCATTCCAGTTCACCCGGTAGCCCACGGCTTCACCCGGATGATTGAGCAGAGCATTCTCCACCAGCACATCGCCAATTTGCACCGGTTCCCCTACCTCTAAATCACAAAACGCCATTTGTGATCCCATAATCTGTAGCGGCACGGGGAAGTTGGGGTGGAGCATTTGGTCATTCAAACGCTGCTCAATGGTTGAACCATTGGGAGCCACTGCGCCATAAATATTAAAGTGATTCCCTTTCACAAAAGCTGGAGTGAAAAACGGAAAGCCTTGAATGTGATCCCAGTGAGAGTGAGTGAAAAAGAGGTGTCCTTCCACCGGAATTTGGGACATCAGCTCTTGCCCTAGAACGCGCAACCCTGTTCCACCATCAAACACGATGCGATGTCCTGCGACCTGCATCTCAACACAGGAGGTGTTTCCACCGTAGCGCACAGTCTCGGGTCCTGGACATGCAATACTGCCCCTCACTCCCCAGAAACGAACAATGAATTGATCTTGTGCGTTAGACATGAATATCCCTTGCCAAGGTTCTATCGAATCATAGACAGTGAGCCGAGATAGGTGGCTAAAACCATTTCGAATATAGCCAGTTTTACCCCAGAACTCTAGCGGATGCGGAAACCAAGTAGAAATTTTTACAATACATGGCTTAGAACCCTTGTCCCTAAGCTTGCTCTGTAAATGTGCAGCCTAGCTCCTAGACTACACTGAGTATGATGGATGGATTGGTTTCGGCGCTACCCTGAAAATATTGAATGATCACCCTACAACGTAAACTTTGGTAGATACAGGGTGGTTAACCTCTACCCGCCCTAGTTTAACTTAGCAGGTCAGCCAGTCTGTATGCCAACCTTGCAAGGTCTGCAACCCTGAAGGACTCGTCAGGTTAAATTGAAGGGGGGTCACTGTAATGTAGCGATGTTGAATAGCTCGAACATCCGTCTCTACAATCTCCAATGGCACCTCTAAGCCCTCAGGATGCTTACCCTCTAGTTTAACAGTAGGATTAAAGGACGGATCATCAACCTCTTCCAACACTTCTCCTGCCAACCAATAATAAATCTTGCCGCGCGGATCGATGCGTTGTTCAAACAAATCTGTATAGCGGCGAATGCCTTGCTGGGTAATCTTCACCCCGGCAATATCGGCGGCGCGCACCGCTGGAATGTTGACGTTTAAGAGCATGAGATGGGGCAAAGGATGCTGGCTGAGGTGATGCAGTAGGGTTTTGGCAAAGTTGGCGGCGGGCTGAAAGTCTTGGGAGGAAAAGCTGGCGAGGCTGAAGGCTACGCTGGGAATCCCTTCCATCACGCCTTCCATGGCAGCGGAGACGGTGCCCGAGTAGAGAATATCGGTACCTAGATTGGAGCCATGGTTGATGCCTGAACATACGATATCGGGCGGCTGATCCAGGAGGGTGCCCAGGGCCAGCTTCACGCAGTCGGATGGCGTGCCCGAACAGGCCCAGGCCTGAATGGGGTCATGGAACACAGACTCGACACGCTCCACGCGGATGGGTTTGTGTAGAGTGAGACCATGGCCGGTGGCCGATCGCTCGCGGTCGGGGCAGACCACCGTCACGGTATGACCAGCCGCCACGAGGGTGTTGGCTAAGGTGCGAATGCCTTGGGCAAAAATACCGTCGTCGTTGCTAATCAGAATATTCATGGGGAAAGGTCGATGGGCAGGGAGTGGAACGGGGCACAGGCCTTATTGTAGGGGTATTGTTGAGATTGAAACGGCGGCGGATGGGGATGGGGCGATCGCCATTGCTCAGTCCTGCTGTTAGAGTTGAGTAGGGGCAATTTTCTAAGGGCGTTCAATCCCTGACGTGGCGGGCATCTTAGCATGTAAGATCAGCATGTCAGATGACAGGGTTTCGATCCAGAGCCATGGCCAGAACGATGGACAGAACCATGGGATGATTCTCTAGGCAACTGCCTTCAGGGTTCCCTTAGAACCTAGCTCTACACCACCGGTCTTAGCAGTTTTAATCCATGACTAGCACAACCACCCGCGATCTAGAATCTCAGTTGAATACATTGCAACAGGAGGCCCAGCAGGCGATCGCCCAGTCCGAGAATCTGGAGCAGTTGGAGCCGCTGCGCATTCAGTATTTGGGCAAAAAGGGGCAGCTCTCCAAGGTATTGGGAGGGATGGGGAAGCTTGATCCTAGCGATCGCCCTCAGATTGGAGCCCTGGCTAATGAGGTGAAACAGGTCGTGCAAACGGCGCTGGATGAAAAGCGCGGGGCGCTGGCTGCCGCTGCCATTGAGGCGCGTTTAGCCGCCGAGACTCTAGATGTAACCATGCCGGGGGTCTATCGTCCCCAAGGGCACAGCCATCCCTTGTCGAGCACCATTGAGCGATCGCTGGATGTGTTGGTGGGGCTAGGCTATACCGTGGCCCAAGGGCCCGAAATGGAAACCGACTACTATAACTTCGAGGCGCTCAATACCCCAGCGGATCACCCTGCCCGCGATATGCAGGACACCTTCTACCTGCCCGATGGCAACCTACTGCGCACCCACACCTCATCGGTGCAGATCCGCTATATGGAGGAGCATGATCCTCCGATTCGGGTGGCGGCTCCGGGGCGCGTATATCGTCGAGACACCGTTGATGCAACCCACGCAGCGGTGTTCCATCAAATTGAGCTTTTGGCCATTGATGAAGGCCTAACGTTCACCGATCTGAAGGGCACCATCAAGGTATTTTTGGAAGCCATGTTTGGCGATCTGCCCATTCGCTTCCGTCCCAGCTTCTTCCCCTTCACCGAACCATCGGCGGAGGTGGATGTGCAATGGAAAGGGCAATGGCTTGAAGTCTTGGGCTGCGGCATGGTGGATCCCAATGTGCTTAAATCGGTGGGCTATGACCCAGAGGTCTACACGGGATTTGCGGCGGGCTTTGGCGTCGAGCGGTTTGCCATGGTGCAGCATCGGATTGACGATATTCGCCGTCTTTACACGAGCGATCTGCGCTTCCTGCGGCAGTTTTAGCAAGACGGTGTGTCACACGATGCGTTACAAGACGGTGCGTTACGGCTGCGCCTAACTGCACCCTACTGGTACAGCAGGCGATCGCCCGTTTCAACCCTGATTGCTCGATGATGGTTCATTTGATGACGGGGATTGCTGCGCGAGCAGGTTGGTGGTCTCGTCGGCCGAGAGGGGTGGGCTAAACCAATAGCCTTGCATGATGTCACAGTGAAGCGATCGCAGCTTTTCCATTTGATCGCTGGTTTCCACACCTTCCGCTACCACCGTCAAGTTCAGACCCTTACCCAGGGTGACAATGGCGGCAATGATCGCCTCATCGCTGGAATTGGTGGCAATATCCTTCACAAAGGCGCGATCGATTTTGAGGCTTTGCAGAGGGAAATGTCGCAGATAGTTGAGGGACGAGTGACCGCTGCCAAAGTCATCTAGGGCAATGCGTACCCCCATCCGCCGCAGGTGGTGCAGGGTTTGCGACGTGTAGTCTAGATTGTCCATCACGGCCGTTTCCGTGATTTCTAGCTCCAGCAAATCGGGGTCTACGCCCGTTTCATGGAGAATGGTGGCGATCGCTTGCGGTAGCCCTGGGGCCTGAAACTGTCGGGCCGATAGGTTGACGGCGATCGGGATGGGCGGCAGCCCTTGCTCAGACCAGCGCTGGCTTTGTTGGCAAGCGGTGCGCAGCACCCATTCCCCAATTGGCACAATCAGTCCATTGTCTTCTGCCAAGCTAATGAAGGTTTGAGGAGCAATTAACCCCAAGGACGAATGCTGCCAGCGCAACAGTGCTTCCACTTGGGTAATTCGCCCCGTGTGGGCTTCCACTTGGGGTTGATAATGCACCACAAATTCCTGGCGCTCTAGGGCATGGTAGAGGTGATTATTGAGAATCAGCCGCTCGGAGGCCTGGGAGTGGATGGTGGCGGTGTAAAACTGGTAGTGATCCCGTCCTTGGTCTTTGACTCGATAGAGGGCAGCGTCAGCATTTTTCAGCAGGGTTTCTAGATCCTGACCATCCTGGGGATACATGGCAATGCCAATGCTGATGCTGATGTGTAATTCCTGACCGTTAATGTAAAACGCGGGTCTGAGGCCCGCCGTAATCCGTCCAGCCGTATCGGCAGCAGTCTGGGCAGATTGCAGATGGGGCAAGAGCAGGGTAAACTCGTCGCCCCCCCAGCGAGCCATCACCTGATCATCACTGAGGCAGGTCTGCATGCGCTGGGTCACCTGCTGTAAAAGCTGGTCGCCGGTGGCATGGCCGAGGGTATCGTTGATGATTTTGAAGCGATCGAGGTCAAGAAAGGCTACTGCCACCATGGTGTTGCTCTCCTGAGCGGCGGCGATCGCCTCTGGTAAACATTGCTCAAAGCGGTTTCGGTTAGGCAAACCGGTGAGGGCGTCGTGGAACGCCTGGTAGCGCATTTGCGCTTCGGTCTGCTGGCGCTTGAACGCTCCGCTGAGGCTGGCGGCAATGGTAGACAGGATCGAGGCTTCGCTGGGTGTCCATTGGCGATCGCGGTGGCAATCATCAAAGCCGATATAGCCCCAGAGGTGATCGTCGATCACAATCGGGAACATAATCAAGGCCCGAATGCGATCGCGATTGAGTAAGGCCTGTTCTGATTCGGGAAAGTCTGTGACGGCACCATGAATGGGCTGCCCTTGGCAAAAGGTGGTGTACCAGCGCTCTAGCCCGAAGTTGTTGTAGCGCTGATTTTGCCAATGATCTTGATGAATACTGGGTTTGGCCCCAGGGCTGACCCATTCAAACCGCATACTCATACAGAGTTCTCCGGTTTCGGGATGGGGATGATTTTCGTAAATATAGGTGCGATCGGCTTCCACGGCCTGTCCCAAAATTTTCAGCACGATTTGCAGGGTGCTGTTGAAATCAGAGCTGGTGAGCAGGTGGTGGCTGGCGGTGGCGACGCCCTCCATGAGGCGATCGTGCTTGAGGAGTTCTGCTTCTTGCAGCTTGCGCTGGGTGATGTCTTCCACCGTGCCTTCATAACGGATGACGGTTCCGGCTTCGTCGTAGATTGCCCGAGCGCATTCCGAGATCCAAATAATGCTGCCATCTTTGCGGTATACCTGGGACTCGAAGCCCCACACCGTACCCTCCACCTGCATCAAGTGCTCAAACTCATCCCGGCGCACCATGTTGACGTAGAGCTGCTGGCGAATATTGGTGAGTTCTGCCATTAATTCCTCCGGCGACTCATAGCCATAGATGCGAGCCAGCATGGGGTTGACGGTCACATAATGCCCATCGGCGGTGGTTTGGAAAATGCCTTCCACAGCGTTTTCAAAAATACTGCGATACTTGGTTTCCGTTTGTCGTAGCCGTTCGTCCATCTGCTTGCGGACAATGGCAATCCCAGCCAGCTGACTAGCGGTATCAATGCGATGCCAGTCCTCATCCTGGGGCGATCGCATCTCGTGGGCATAGAGGGCAAAGGTTCCCAACACCTGGCCTTGGGACGACAAAATTGGACTCGACCAACAGGATCGCAGCCGATACTGCCGGGCCAGGTCGCGGAAGTTTTGCCACAGAGGATCAGTATAGGTATCCTGCACCACCACCCGCTGGCGACGATAGGCCGCAGTGCCACAGCCGCCCATGTTGGGAGCGATCGCTAGGCCATCAATGCGATCGCAGTAGGCCGCTGGCAAGTTGGGAGCTGCCCCCGTATAGAGCGCCTGCTGTTCAAGATCCGCGAGCAAAATGGAGCCCACCATACCCTTCGACTGTTGCTCAATGGCATGAACCAACACCGTGAGGGTTTCCGTGAGGGGGCGATCGGTGGCAATCATCTCTAGCACCTGCTTTTGGTGATCGAGCCAAATCGCGGCCCGCTGCCGTTCGGTGACATCGCGGGAGATGGCGATAATTTCCTGCACCATGCCGGAGGTGCGATCGCGAATCACCTCACTGGTGGTTTCAAACCAGCAATAGCTGCCATCTTGGCGACGCATGCGATAGGTGAGGCGTTCATGCTGGCAGGTGGTATCGGTGAGCAAACGCTGATGCAGTTGGGTGAACGTGGGTTGATCCATCGGATGCACCAAGTGATGCACCTGCCTGCCCAGCAGTTCATGGGGATGGTAGCCCAAGAGCCGCTGGGCTGCTGGGGATGCGTAGAGATACACACCGTTGAGGGTGTGGCGGGAAATCAGGTCGGTGGAATGTTCGGCGAGTAATCGATAGCGCCGTTCACTCTCCCGCAGCAGTTCATCGGCCTGGATGCGATCGGTGATGTCTTCAAAAGTACCGAGGATGCCCACCACGTTACCGGCCTCATCGTGCATGGGGATGCGGCTGACGTCTTTCCAGCGATCTTGGCCGTTGGGCAGGCATTCTTTGTGGACGAGGTGGAGCTGGGCGCGATCGCGCTCCATGACCACGCGATCGCGCTGACGATGATCCGCTGCCGTATCTGCATCCCAAAAATCTGCATCGGTTTTGCCCACCACCGCATCTGGACTCGCCAACCCTAGATGATCTGCCCAGGCTTGGTTCACCCCTTGATAGACCGACTGTCGATCTTTCCAGAAAATATACTGGGGCACATGATCCAAAATCAGCTTCAGCAACTGAGATTGATCCCGCAGCGCTTGTTCCGCCTGCTTCTGGACGCTGATATCGGTGATAAACCCTTCTAGCCCTAGCACGTTCCCCTGATCGTCATAGAGCCCATAGCCCTGCTCCCACAGCCACTTGGTTTCCCCCGATCGGGTGCGCACGCGATAGTCCATCACATAGGGTTGGTGCTGATCGATCGCTTGGTTGATGGTCTCAAATACATGGGGGCGATCGGCCTCATAGGTGATGTCGGTGTAGGACAGGAGGCGATCGCTGCCGATCAGTTCATGGCTGTGATAGCCCAACAGCCCATGGCAACCATCACTCAGGTAGGTAATCGACCACTCTGGATCGGGATTGGCGGTGAAGATCATGCCCGGTAACGAGTTGATCAGCCGCATGAGCTGAGACTGATGGTGAATAATTGTGGCGTAAAGCTCTGAGTCGATGGCCCCACCTGCAGGGTCAATCTGTCCATCTGCAAACTGGGTGCGCAGTTGATCCATTAATCCTGCCGACAAGGGCAACACCTGCACCAGGCCCTGGGTATCACGGTTCATGTCATTAATCATTCAGAATGCATCAGGAGTGAGTGGTCTAAACCGTAGGCTGGCCCTATGCACCTAAGCCAAGAAAAGGGCGATCGCAGTCGATCGTCCTTCCATCAACAAGTGGGGCGGGGTTGACGTACGTCTCCCTTGGATACCTATTCGATACCTACAGCCAATTAGGAGTTGATTAGGGAAACGTTGTAGATGCAGCAAAACCTAGATGCTTGGCCAGGATAACGATGGTCTATGTCGAAAGGGTCTATACCCAAGACGACCATCAACTTACAGATGAACAGCGCTGTGGACGACTTTGACAGGATGGATGGGCTCGGTCATGGGGCTGCGGTCAAGCCCGCTTGTCGTTGGGTGCAACTAGACGCCACCGCTGCGATCAGCTTGCCCCCACCATGCCTAAGTTAGATCATTTTTATCTATAGACCTAGAAACGCTGTAGATTCCTGGCATGATGTTAGACGTTGGCTGATTCCTGATGGTTCGTTGTTGGGTCGAAGTAGGTGGGCTAGATCGGGCGATCGCTGCCCCACGCTATTCAGAACCATCTCAAACTCTAGGCAATGGAAATGTAATATTCGTCACCTCTTGGGTATTGCGTTGACCGAAGCTGGGGCAGCGATCGCCTCCAGGGATAGGATGAGACGCCTTTAGGCTTGACGTGCGCCACGACCGAGCTTCAGCAAGAATTCGGATAGCTGCCCCCAATTTCTCGGTAAAACTAGGCAATACTGAAGACACGGATTCCTGTGGGGATGGTTCTCAACGGGGATGAATGTGGAGTGGGGTCAGTCGGCATTCACGCCGTCTCTTCGTTGTACGACCTTACTCTTCACCTACGAGAACTCTACCAGAGTCGTGAAGCGCTTCTAGCCTTTATGGTGGCGAAAGAAGAGGGCTGTAACCTCGGCCCAATCAGTTGTGTTGTAATGTGCAAAGAGTTATGGATTTTCAAGGTATAGAGACATCAAGAGTAGACTGGGCGGGCGATTGCCTAGCCATTGGCCTCGCTGAAGAAGCGATCGCCCTCAATGACGACCTGATTGCTCTCGATCATGTGCTGGAAGGCGCATTGGCGGAGCTGATTGAGGAAAGCGAGTTCAAGGGCAAGCTGGGCAGCAGTGCCGTGACCCGGGTGGGTGGACAGAGCGCCATCCGGAAGGTAGCGGTGATTGGTTTAGGCAAAACAGACGCCCTCTCGCTGGATCACCTACGACGGGGCGCGGCCAGTGCTCTGCGGGTGGCGAAGCGCGAAAAATGTCAAACCCTAGGGCTGAGTTTTCCGGTATGGCAAGGTGATTCGGCAGCATCGGCCCAAGCGATCACCGAAGGTATGGAGCTAGCGGCCAACCAGGATATCCGCTTCAAGTCGTCCTCCGATGGCGCAGACTTAAAACTAAAGCGGGTTGATTTACTCGGCCTGGCAGGACAAGAGGCCGCGATCGCCCGTGCCAAAACCATTTGCCAAGGGGTGATCCTAGCCCGTGAACTGGTGTCGGCTCCCGCCAATGTGGTCACGCCCATTACCCTGGCAGAGACGGCCCAAGCGATCGCCCAAGACCATGGCCTAGACCTGAAGATCCTAGAAAAAGAGGATTGTGAAAAGCTGGGCATGGGAGCATTTCTAGGCGTGGCCCAAGCGTCTGATCTGCCGCCCAAATTTATTCACCTCACCTATCGCCCCAAGGGCACCCCTCGGCGCAAAGTGGCGATTATTGGCAAAGGGCTCACCTTCGATTCCGGTGGACTGAATATCAAGCCCTCGGGCAGCGGCATTGAGATGATGAAAACCGATATGGGCGGTGCCGCCGCCACCCTGGGAGCAGCCAAGGCGATCGCTCTCCTGAAGCCCGACGTGGAGGTTCACTTCATCAGCGCTGCTACGGAAAATATGATCAGCGGTCGGGCCATGCACCCCGGTGATATTTTGACCGCATCCAACGGCAAAACCATTGAAGTCAACAACACCGACGCAGAAGGCCGCCTCACCCTCGCCGATGCCCTGGTCTATACTGACAAGCTCGGCGTAGACGCCATGGTCGATCTAGCCACCCTCACCGGAGCCTGCATCGTCGCCCTCGGGGATGACGTGGCGGGGCTGTGGAGTGACCAGGAGGCGATCGCCCAGGAGTTGACCCAGGCTGCCCAGCAAGCCGGGGAAAAAGTCTGGCGGCTGCCCATGGAGGAAAAATACTTTGATGGGCTCAAGTCGGTTGTGGCCGACATGAAAAACACCGGCCCCCGAGCTGGTGGGGCGATCACGGCAGCCCTGTTCCTCAAACAGTTTGTCACCACAACACCCTGGGCCCACCTCGATGTGGCCGGCCCCGTGTGGACAGAGAAGGAAGATGGCTACAACAACCCCGGCGGCACCGGCTTTGCGGTGCGCACCTTGGTGAACTGGGTGCTGAATTAAGGCTGAATGCCGTCTCCCGCCTTGGAGCTGAGTCTTGGAACCTAGAGACTCTCTAAGCTCCAAGCGGTGAGGGCATCCGCTTCAATCCTCTGGTTGTGCAGCACCATGGTGGTGGTTTGGTTTTCTGCAAAGCCGATGCGCTCGTAAAACTGCTGCTGGTGAGTCGTCATTAGGTACACCCGCTCCACGCGGTTTACGTGGGGATGGGTGAGCACGGTTTCCACCAGCTTGCGCCCCAGTCCAGCTCCTTGATAATCGTCATGCACCACCACGTCCCAAATAGTGGCGCGGTAGATGCCGTCGGAGGTGGCTCGGGCAAAGCCAATCAAGCGATCGCTGTCCCATAGCGTGGCAATGGGGCGGCTGTTGGCTAAGGCGATCGCCCATTCGTCTACGCTGCGATCCTGTGCCCAAAACGCCGTGTGGCGAAACAGGGTTTGCACCTGCTGAAGATCAAGATCCTGCACCAAGGCATGACCCTGACCTCGGTCATCGTACACCCGAGCCTGAATATGACGACAATCCATAGATGATTTAACGAGGTTAATACTACGAGAGGGTACTCATCGTCCCACCGGATAGATTCTAACGGGTGCAGAGGGGCGATCGCCCCTAGGGAAACTACGGCTCCTCATCTGCGTCTAGTCCTGCATCTAGGTACACCCAGCCTGGGCCCTAGACCGTCCCGACAGTAACCCGTCCCCTGCGAAAGAGTGCCTATGCCCCCAATGGGCGGATGGGAGTCTTGCCTGATATGCTGTGGTGGGAGTGGGAGACTTGTCAACCCTAGGTCAACAAGTCCTGAATCTTGCGACCCATGGGGTGCTCCTCTGTTGATTCCTAGTGTCTGTTATCTATGGCCCGTTTTGATTTCGCTTCGCCATCTCGGGGGCGATCGCCCCGCCTGATTGTGGTCATGCTTGTGGGTTTGTTGAGCGTCCTGCTGAGTCTAGGTCTGACGCAAACTCGTCCTGCCCTGGCTTCTAGCCCGCAAGCGATCGCTCAGTCCGATACCCAGACCGCTCCCCTTGCGTTACCCGAACGTCCCAGTATTGGCACCGTCGATCCGGTGCCGGAAGACTACCACCTAGGGCAACGGCGCTATCTGGAAACCTGTGCTGGTTGCCACCTACCCCTGCCCCCCGCCGTCATGCCCGATGAAACCTGGCGGCAGCTTCTGCAGGATCCGCAGCACTATGGCGTGATTCTACCCCAGCAGTTGCCCACCCAAACCGTCCAGATCTGGGACTATCTGCGCGACTTCTCTCGCCCCCTGCGCGATGGAGAAACCGTTCCCTATAGACTGAATACATCCCGCTACTTTGCTGCCCTTCACCCTCAGGTGGAGTTCTCCGCCCCCATCACCGCCAACAGTTGTACCGCCTGCCACATTGGTGCTGAAGACTATAACTATCGCCAGCTCACCGCCGAATGGCAATGATCGCGAGGCGGGGTTAACCGCACTGCCGCCGTCTAAGGCAAGTGATAGTATGAAGATACTTCGGTTTTCAGCCGAGGCACTACGTTGATGGATATTTTTGAGCCCAGCGATCGCCCCTCTGTTGTAGGTCAGGTCACCATGGCCGCGATCGCCCCAGCCATCCAGTTATTAAAAACTGCTATCCTCCTGCCGACCGTCTTTATATACTCATCCCCACCATGCTCAAGAAACTGCTAGGCGACCCCAACGCACGCAAGCTGAAAAAATACCAGCCTGATGTCGTTGACATCAATTTGCTAGAAGAAGAGATCCAAGTTCTGTCGGATGACGATCTCAAGGCCAAAACTGGCGAGTTTCGGCAGCGGATTGAAAAGGGCGAGACCCTTGATGCGTTATTGCCAGAAGCCTTTGCCGTTGTGCGGGAAGCGGGGCGGCGCGTGTTGGGTATGCGCCACTTCGACGTGCAGCTCATTGGTGGGATGGTGCTGCATGACGGGCAAATTGCTGAGATGAAGACCGGGGAAGGCAAAACCCTCGTATCCACCCTGCCGGCCTATCTGAATGCCCTGGAGGGTAAAGGCGTTCACGTGATCACGGTGAACGACTACCTAGCTCGGCGGGACGCGGAGTGGATGGGGCAGGTACACCGATTTCTAGGTCTCTCCGTGGGGCTGATTCAGCAGGGCATGAGCCCAACGGAGCGGAAGCAGAACTACGCCTGCGATATCACCTACGGCACCAACAGTGAACTGGGGTTTGACTATCTACGAGACAACATGGCCACCGCCATGGCCGACGTGGTGCAGCGGCCGTTTAACTATTGCATCATTGATGAAGTAGATTCGGTGCTGATTGACGAAGCCCGCACGCCGCTGATTATTTCTGGGCAGGTGGAACGCCCCAGCGAAAAATACATCAAGGCTGCCGAGGTGGCCAGTCATTTTTGGCGCTCTAAGCAGGCTGCTCTCCGGGAAACAGAACAGAAGAAGGCCCAAGCAGAGCAGTTGCAAAGTGAGGGCGATCGCGATCAGGCTGCCCAATATTTCCGCGAGTCTCAAAGTGCCCAAGAACGCACCGAATGGTACTACGAGGTTGATGAGAAGGCGCGCAACGTCCTTCTGTCAGACGAGGGCTTTATTGAAGCGGAAAATATGCTGGAGGTGAAGGATCTCTTTGATCCAGACAACCCTTGGGCCCACTATATTTTCAATGCCATTAAGGCCAATGAACTGTTCACCAAAGATGTGAACTACATCGTCCGCGATGGCGAAATCGTGATCGTGGATGAGTTTACCGGACGGGTGATGCCGGGACGGCGCTGGAGCGATGGTCTACACCAAGCCATCGAAGCCAAGGAAGGGGTAGAAATTCAGCCAGAAACCCAAACCCTAGCCACCATTACCTACCAAAATTTCTTCCTGCTCTATCCCAAGCTGGCGGGCATGACCGGCACAGCGAAGACGGAAGAGGCTGAATTTGAAAAAATCTACAACCTAGAAGTGACGATTATTCCCACCAATCGTCCCACGCGCCGCCAAGATCTGTCGGATGTGGTCTACAAAACCGAAGAGGCTAAGTGGCAGGCGATCGCCCTGGAATGTGCGGAGATGCACGAGCAAGGACGGCCGGTGTTGGTGGGAACCACCAGCGTGGAAAAATCGGAGGTTCTATCCAAGCTGCTGTCTGAGCAAAGCGTTCCCCATAGTCTGCTGAATGCGAAGCCGGAGAACGTCGAGCGGGAATCAGAAATTGTGGCCCAGGCTGGACGTAAGGGCACCGTCACCATCGCCACCAACATGGCGGGGCGCGGAACAGACATCATCCTGGGTGGGAACGCGGACTACATGTCTCGTCTGAAGGTGCGGGAATATTTCATGCCCCGGATTGTTCAGCCTGAGAATGAAGACTCGGTTTCGGTGACCAAGGTGATGGCCGGCGGTCGGGGCAAGGGTCAGGGCTTTACGCCAGGCAAGAAGGCCAAGACCTGGAAGGCGTCGCCCCAAATTTTCCCCACGGATCTTTCCCAGGAAGCAGAAGCGACCCTGCGAGAGGCTGTGGATTTTGCCGTGGCCACCTACGGCGAGCGATCGCTCTCTGAACTCAAGGCGGAAGACATCATCGCCACGGCGGCCGAAAAAGCGCCCACAGACGATGCGGTGCTGCTGAAGATGCGGGACGCCTGCAATCTCGTGCGCCTAGAGTATGAGCGCTTCACCCATGCAGAACATGATGAGGTGATCAACCTCGGCGGTCTGCACGTGATTGGCACCGAGCGCCACGAGTCGCGCCGGATTGATAACCAGTTGCGCGGTCGGGCTGGACGGCAGGGTGACCCTGGTTCCACCAAGTTTTTCCTCAGTTTGCAAGATAACCTGCTGCGGATTTTCGGGGGCGATCGCGTTGCCGTGTTGATGAATGCCTTCCGGGTTGAAGAAGATATGCCCATTGAGTCGGGGATGTTGACGCGATCGCTGGAAGGAGCCCAGAAAAAGGTTGAGACCTACTACTACGACATCCGGAAGCAGGTCTTTGAATATGACGAAGTGATGAACAACCAGCGGCGGGCCATCTACGCCGAGCGGCGACGGGTGCTAGAAGGGCAAGACCTGAAGGAACAGGTGATTAAATACGCCGAGCGCACCATGGATGACATTGTCGATGCCTACATCAACCCGGATTTGCCGCCGGAAGAGTGGGATCTGCAAAGCTTGGTGAACAAGTCCAAAGAGTTTGTCTATCTGTTGGCGGATTTGGAGCCGGAGCAGATTGACGATCTATCCATGGGTGAGATGAAAACCTTCCTGCATGAACAGGTGCGCATCGCCTACGACATGAAGGAAGCCCAGGTGGATCAAATTCAGCCGGGTCTGATGCGCCAAGCGGAGCGCTTTTTCATCCTGCAGCAAATTGATACCCTCTGGCGGGAGCATTTGCAGCAAATGGATGCCCTGCGAGAGTCGGTGGGTCTACGCGGCTACGGGCAAAAAGATCCGTTGATTGAATATAAGAGCGAGGGCTACGAGCTGTTCCTAGAGATGATGACCTCCATTCGTCGGAATGTGGTCTACTCCCTCTTCCAGTTCCAGCCGCAGGCTCAGCCCGCTCCGAAGAAGTCCTCCGAGGTGGTCTAGGAATTGTCTAGGCTGCAAGTCACCGTCGTCCTAGCCATGAGTGCCGACGGAAAAATTGCCGATGACCAGCGATCGCCTGCCCGCTTTGGCTCGGAGCGCGATCGCCTTCATTTGGAAACCCGCTGGGCTGAGGCTGATGCCGTTCTGATCGGTGCAGGCACCCTGCGTTCCTACGGCACCACCTTGCTCGTCAAACAGCCCCATCTGTTGGCCCAGCGGCAGGAGCGGGGGCAGCCGTCTCAACCGGTGCAGATTGTCTGTTCGGCATCGGGACAGTTGAACCCTAGCGATCGCTTCTTCTCCCAGTCGGTAAAGCGCTGGCTGTTGACTAGCGAGCCAGCAGCGGATCAGTGGCGCGATCGCCCTGAGTTTGAGCAGCTCTTCGTCGCCAGTCCTGATCCGGCCACCCCCTTGGATCTTCGGCAAGCGATCGCCTTAATCAGCGCCCAGGGTATTCAGAAACTTGTGGTAGGTGGCGGCGGACAGCTCGTCTCATCTCTCCTCGCCGCCGACCTTGTCGATGATCTTTGGTTAACCGTTTGTCCCCTCTTGCTGGGCGGCCGTTGTGCCCCCACACCCTTAGACGGCAGCGGCTATGCCCAAGCGATCGCTCCTAGGTTGGCCCTGTTATCCGTTGAAGCGATCGCTGACGAGGTATTTCTCCACTACCAGATTAAGCGTGCGTTAGACCAAGGGTAAGGCTCATGCTAGCTACCCTCATGCTTACCTCGGGCCCAAGCTGTCGATCGCCAGATATAAACGAGTAAGACTCCTGAAAGTAAGGCTCCCAGGTTCCACTGCACAGAATTTTTAAAGAGAGATAGCCTTTGGTTAGCCCGCAATTCGTTATAGTCTTCCGTTAGGCTAGCGCGTCCAGCATTAATCTCATCCCGCAGAAGGTCTTTCACCTGATCTGGATTATCTAGATTAACTTCTGCCCCTTGGGATTCCAGAAATGCCAAAATATCTGCGGTGCTAGCCCGGTCTAACTCTGCCTCAAGATTAGCTGCTTCCTCAAGCTGGCGATTGTATTCCGTTGTCGCCGTGACAGCATTTTGCTGATTGATGCGAAATGTGTTCACAATACCCAGGGGCATCATCAGGAAAAATAGCAGACCCAAGACCAGGCATAGCCAGGACAAGGTATGGATGATCGGACGTTCCCAGGGTTTACGAAAACTCATCTCGCCAAAGAAGATCAGCAAGAAGGCTAGCAACAGAACGGGAACTCGCTCCACCAATCCCCCGATCGCCTGAAATTCCCAGGTTGGGTTCATCAAGTTTAGGGGTGTGAGAAATGCAACCCAGCTCAGAAACGCTAGGACTAGCAGACCATAGCCCACCCAGCGAAACGGCGCAATGGACTTGGAGATACTCAGGTTAAACTGCCGCATTCCCTCAATAATTTGAGGTAAATCATCACTAGAATTTGCCATAGATCGTTGAATTGTTGAAGGGAAAAAGATAAACGATTAAGTATAAGCCCATCCTAGACAAGCTCTAGGCTACCGCACTGGATAGTGGACAGCCCACCACCTGTGCCATGACTGCCAGGCTGCTTGAAGCATAGCCTGATCCTGGGGTTGGGTGGTTGGCGATGTTGGGATGGACAACAAAGTCCACAGACAGCGATAGTCTTCGATGCGTCGTTGTCCCATCAACCATTCTAGGATTTGCACAGCAGACAGGCGACTGAGGCGGCGTGTGTCTTGAAACTGCTCAGCCGTGACGGTACTGTCGCCATTGACGGCAATACAGGCCGTGAGGTACAGCCTATCTTGGGAAGGATCCTGGGCGATCGCATATACATTGTCCCCATCCTGATAGGGCTGCAGCGTGAGATCGGCAAGCTGGGGCGAATGGGCGGCTAGGAGCGTGGCCACATCCCCATCCGTTGAGGTTAAATACCAAGCGTCTGCCTTGAGAGAGCGATCGCCCTGGCGATAGTCATACTGGGCAGCAGCCATTAAGAAATCTACATCCGGCAGAGTTGCGCTAGAGGCTGTGGCCTGCCAATGTCCATCAGATCCTGATCCATCAGATCCAGGAACTACATCTGGAAACTCATAGGACGTAGCCGGCACATACTGAGACGCTGGAGCCAGCATCACCCGCCCAAGAACCACCACGGCACTACCGCACAACAGCACGAGTCCAACGGTTCTTAGTGATCGCAGCACCCGCATAGACATCAAAACTGTGTGGGAAGAGATGTATCTGGACGTTCACGACGCAGCAGCAGTAAACAGAATGCGCCAAATAGGATTACAGACGCGATCGCAAAGATCAGCGAGCCGGTGCCTTCATGCCAATAGTCAAAGGCTGGTTTGTTGTTGGCGGCGGCCAAAACGGCCATCAGCGCCACCCGAATCGCGTTGACGACAAAACCCAGGGCGATTGCTACGATGGGCGTCAAAATTTTCTTCGGTCGAGATAGTGGAAACATCATCATAAACACTACCGCCAAGCCCAACAGATAGGTCATCGCTTCTAAGCCAGAACAACCTTCGTAAACTTGAACGGCACCTCCCGGCAAGCGCACAAATACGGTATCACGAGTGACGTCAAAGCCGGTATACCAGAGCAGGAATGCCGAAAACTTAGCGGTCAGGGGAGAAATATCGACGGCTGAAGCGATGAGAACTCTCGGAATGCCCAGAAAGAAGAGGATGGTTAACTCTCGCCAAAACTGCCGTAGACCAGAAAATCCAGCCGCCAGCAACGCTAACCCGACTCCAGCGATAAAGGGCGCAACACGCACAAAATGATTGAACTGCTCAGGCATGGAAAGGCTGTAGGCCAACATCCAGCCTACAAGCCCACCCCCCAACAAGGTAGCGCCTAGGTTGGACTTCAGGCAGAGTTGCCCACAGCGATCTTGGATGAGAGAAGCGATCGCCATGTAAAACAACAGCATCATGCCGACATGATCGGATTCATCCACTCGCCATGTCAGCGTGAGCAAAATAGCCGCAAGGCAGCCTGATAAGCCCATGAGCCAAAACTCAGGCTGCTGGATAGATTTTTGAGATATCCCAGAAAAATGATGCATGGTGCCCCTTGGTGTCAGGGTTTGGATCGTCTCTGTCCAAACCCTACCTTCAACCGAATCTAGGCGTTACGTTGGCGACGCTTGAACCATGCTCCGAAGCCAATCGCTAGCCCCGTACCCAAAAGGGTCATGGGTTCAGGCACTTCTTCAATAGGAGGTTGGCTGACCACGGGGTCTTCAACCACGGGCGGCTCTTCAACGACGGGTTCTTCAACGACGGGTGGTTCTTCGACTACGGGTTCTTCAACGACCGGCGGTTCTTCGACCACGGGTTCTTCAACAACCGGCGGCTCTTCGACTACGGGCTCCTCGATGACCGGCGGTTCTTCGACCACGGGTTCTTCAACGACCGGCGGCTCTTCAACCACGGGTGGTTCTTCAACGATGGGTGGTTCTTCGACGACTGGCGGTTCTTCGACGACTGGCGGCTCTTCGACGACGGGTGGCTCTTCAACCACGGGTGGCTCTTCGACAACTGGCGGTTCTTCAACCACGGGTGGCTCTTCGACAACTGGTGGTTCTTCGACGACTGGCGATGAACCACTCACAAACGAATCACTGCCATCAGGAAAGCCTTGCACATCTAAACCAATTCTCAGAGTGTTGGACTCAAGGGCGACCAACACTGCTGCCAAATCTCCCGTAAAACGAATGCCTAGGGTCTCTCCGCCACTTAATCGGTTAACTGTGTTGCTGGTGTTGACGCCTGCGCTGAAGAAGGTGTTTTCAGCCAGGAAACCAACGCCTGGATCGTCACCCTGAGACAAGTTGCCGGAGGTTGCTTGGAAATTGACAACTCCAACGTTGTTGACGCCAATCACAGGGTCAGAAAGGAGGGGCGATGTGGCGTCTGGGTTGAAGTAGTTGAAGTAAATCTGGCTGACAAAGTAGTTTGCGCTGCTGGGTGGAGCGACTAAGAACCGGAAGAGCACAGTGCCTTCCGAGGATGATGTGACTCGAAAGCGAAATGCATCTGCAAAGGAATCACCGGAGAGATTGCTATCTCCTGTTGGCAGCGTATTTTCAAACTGATAGATATCGGTTGAGCCGGTCACTAGGGTGGCAGCCGTGGCGGGTAGAGCTGTGGCGATCGCTACACTACTCGCAGCCAACAAAGATGGTAGAAATGCTGTGAACTTCATGGTGTCTCCTGAATGCAGTCGGTATCTCAGTGTTTTTTCGCTTAGAGCGTAATGCTTAGCTTGAATATATAGAAGGCTCTTCTTGATCGGATTGCCAGCTATCCTGTCATGCCCTCGGCTACATAGCCTGGGAGTTAAAGCATGACCTCATGGCAATCATGTCTCTTGGTCTATCAACAGCCTGTTAAATTTTTATATTCAGCTCGTTAATGAAGATGGATGGTGAGTTCAGAGCGTCTTCTGCACGACATCTTAGTTGAGCTGTTCAACCTATCATTCTGCGCAAGGATGGGGGCGACGCAGAAATCGTGCCTGACTTCTTCACCATATCAACTTCAATTCTCTGGGTTAAGTCTTTTTTTTAACCTTTAGTGAATTTGGGTGAGAACTTCACTTATGCTTCATAAAACCGAGCCTATCAGCGGCGAATTGAAGCACCACGTAAAATATCTGGAATGTCAACCTCATCATCAAATTCCAGCATGGTTTCCGACAGCGGCAAATACCCAGACTCGCTAAAGCTGATCAGCAGGCGACTTAGGGCTATCCAGACCTCTGCCTCAAACTCCCAATCGCGATCGCGGGGTGCAGTGCCGGCAATGGAGCGGAGCGCCCAAAAGAAAGTATTGCGGACGGTTGATCCCCCTTTTTTGAACTGTGGGACATCATCCTTATGTATTAATAGGAGGCGATCGCTCAGTATTACCCGCATAAATTCAAGTGCTGAATACTACGTACTCTCAAAAGCTTCAGTATTTTTTCTGATTAAAGAATAAGCGCTAAGCACAGCCGGGGACAGAACGGTTTTCTGCCGTGATCAAGCTACCTTCATCAGGATAGAAAACAGCGCAAGCAGACCCCGGGTGGGGTCAGGATCTGCTTGCGTACTCAGCTTAGAGCAATCCCTAGGCTTGGGCAACCGCTGCGGTCACGGGATGCTGGGGATGGAGCGATCGCCCCTGTTCCAGCACAAAAGACAGGCGGTTCAGGGCATTTACGTAGGCATGGGCGGAGGCCACCACAATATCGGTGTTGGCGGAGTGCCCGGAGAAAATCCGATCCTCATGGCGCACTCGCACCGTCACTTCCCCAATGGCATCAATGCCTGCGGTCACCGACTGCACGGAGAACTCAATCAGCTCATTGGGCAGGTCAATGACCCGGTTGATGGCGCGATAGACCGCATCCACGGGCCCTGTACCAATCGCCGCATCGGTGAGTTCTTGACCATCGGGGGTCAATAGGGTGACCGTTGCCGTGGGTTTAGAATGATCGCCGCAGGACACCTGCAGGTGCTCAAGCTGGTAGCGCGCCGGGGTATGTTGAATTTCATCGTTGACGATCGCTTCCAGATCCCAATCGGTGATCTCTTTCTTCTTGTCCGCCAACTCTTTAAAGCGGAGAAAGGCGCGATTGAGTTCCTGATCGCCCAACTCAAAGCCTAGCTCCTTGAGGCGGGTGCGGAAGGCATTGCGTCCGGAATGCTTGCCCAAGACAATTTGGTTATCGGTGAGCCCAATGGACTGGGCATCCATGATTTCGTAGGTGAGCTTATGCTTGAGGACGCCATCTTGGTGAATACCAGACTCATGGGCAAAGGCATTGGCACCCACGATCGCTTTGTTGGGCTGCACAAACATGCCCGTCAAGTTGGAGACCATGCGGGAGGTCTTGTAGATCTGCCGGGTGTCGATGTTGGTGAGGGGTGCTTCCGATTCGGCGGGGCGACCCAAGAAAGGATTGAAGTACTGACGACGCACGTGCAGCGCCATCACCAATTCTTCCAGTGCCGCATTGCCGGCCCGTTCGCCAATGCCGTTGATGGTGCATTCAAGCTGGCGAGCGCCATTCTTCACGGCTTCCAGGAAGTTGGCTACCGCTAAGCCCAAGTCATTGTGACCATGGACGGAAATAATCGCTTGGTCAATGTTGGGCACATGTTCGGTGATGCCGCGAATGATCGCCCCAAATTCGCTAGGCGTTGTATAGCCGACGGTGTCGGGGATATTAATGGTGGTGGCTCCAGCGGCGATCGCCCGTTCCAACACTTGATACAAAAATTCGGGATCAGAGCGACCGGCATCTTCCGGCGAAAATTCCACATCGTCTACAAAGGACTTGGCGAAGCCCACCATCTCTTCAGCGATCGCCAACACCTCGGCGCGGGTCTTGCGCAGCTTATATTCCAAGTGAATATCCGACGTGGCGATGAAAGTGTGAATCCGGGGCTTGGCTGCCGGACTGACGGCATCGGCCGCCGCCTGGATATCTTGCCGGGTGGCGCGGGCTAGTCCGCAGATCGTCGGGCCATCCTCCGTGCCCACCTGCTGGGCAATTTTCTGCACCGCTTCAAAGTCGCCAGGGCTAGCAAAGGGAAATCCGGCTTCAATCACGTCTACACCCAGTCGTGCCAGTTGCCGAGCGATCGCTAGCTTTTCTTCGACGTTCAGCGTTGCACCGGGTGATTGTTCACCATCGCGAAGCGTCGTATCGAAAATGATAATGCGGTCGGGCTGAGACTGGGTGTTCATGGGTGATTCACTAAGTATTCAAAACTTGGACAATAGCAGTCATGGACATTATGTTGCGAACGATCAAGGCTCTTCTCCGCTGATCATAGGTGGTCGTTAGACCTTTCACGGTAGACGGACATGCCTTGATTAACATGGTCTACCGCAAGTTGATAGACCAACTACAACCTATTCTAAGCCTTCAGTTTCCGATCGAGGTATTCCAAGGTCGAGAGCCTAAGAGGCTAGGCCCCTCACCTGTCTCACCTCCATGCTTCTGCCCACAAGGTAGAGGGATGGAGATAGGGCTCCCCTTCTCCCATGCTAGGCGTCAGGGGTTGGAGATGAGGGGCTGTTGATAGGATGCCAGCGATGGGTTAACCGTCTACCTTCTCAATTTGGGGGCGGATGTCATTGAGGTCAATATAGCGATCGGTGGCGTTGCGCAGTTCCCGAGCAATCATGCCTTCTGTAGACACCACCGTGATGTGGGTATTCTTGGAGCGCAGCAGTTCAATCGCCCGCTCAAAATCGCCATCACCGCTAAACAAAATGACGCAATCGTACTGATCCACCGTGTTGAACATATCCACGACGATCTCAATATCAAGATTGGCCTTTTGGGAATAGCGCCCCGAGGTATCGTCATAATATTCTTTCAGGATCTTGGTGCGCACCGTATAGCCTAGGCTAATCAACGCATCCCGAAAGCCCCGCTGGTCTTGGGCATCCTTGAGCCCGGTATACCAAAAGGCATTGATCAGGCGCACATCGGAAGGATTAGTAAAATACTCTAGAACCCGTTTGGGGTCAAAGAACCAGCCATTTTTTTGCTGGGCATAGAACATATTGTTCCCGTCTACAAAGATAGAAAGACGGTTTGTAAGACTAGCCATAAAGGTCAAACGTAATAAGTGGACTTAATCTGATGTCATGGACTCAGGCGTTGAACAGGGGATAGCAAACGGGGCAAATCCTTGAGCAAGCCTGGCTTCTGGGCGATCGCGCCCGTTGATCATCACCGATGTCCCATGCTCCATGGA
This sequence comes from Leptolyngbya sp. CCY15150, assembly GCF_016888135.1. Lineage (NCBI taxonomy): Bacteria > Bacillati > Cyanobacteriota > Cyanophyceae > Leptolyngbyales > Leptolyngbyaceae > Leptolyngbya > Leptolyngbya sp. CCY15150. The sequence continues at coordinate 12,908 of NZ_JACSWB010000289.1, read as the reverse complement.
CTGCTGTCATAGGGAGACCTACGTCAACCCTACGTCAATCCCTAACGTGGCTTGGTCGTGCGATTGGTTTTCGCCGATCACGAGCGATCGCCGCCAGCATCTTAGACGAAGGCCGTCTGTGAAACCTAAGCGTGCCGTGGGTTCAAACAACCACCGATGCTTTGAATAAACGCTAGAGCTAAGTCAATCTCAATAGAATGGCTTTAGATGGGGTTTGTGTTCAACAGGTGACGTTGATAGAGCCAAGCTGACTCAGGATGTGAAGCAGCCTAGGAGCATCAACGGTTTAGTCAATGATCCCAACCGAGCTACCATAACAGCATTTGCATAACGATTTGATTGACGGTGTGCCTCTCCATGAACCTAACGGATCATGTTGGAGACACGACGCTAGTTTAATTATAGGAAATCCACCTTCAGGCCAGATCCCAGACTTGCAGGTTTTTGTCCCATAGTCCATGGCGATCGCTGACAATTGCCACTGTTCCCACGATCGCTCTAGGGTTACCTACAGGGGTTCATCTGTCGTACTTGTCGCCGTCATCAAGGTGGCGATCGCGTCCCAAACTCGCTGGGCCGATGCGGTGAAAAAGTCGCGATCTAGGGTTTCGGGGCGATCGCTAACCTGGTGATAGTGGGGATTGCGAAAGTTGGCGGTGTCGGTCACCAAAACTGCGCCGATGCCCTGTTCCCAAAAAGCGGCATGGTCACTGCGGGCTACGTCGGGCAGCAGGGTACTCTCCGCTGGCACCAGCAGGCTGAGAATAGGCGGGGTGCGATCGCTGTCTGCGGGGGCAAAGGCCTGCACTAGGTCTGGATGGGGGCGATCGCCAATCACCGCGAGAAAGTCGCCGCGATCGCTCACCGGGTTCAGGGGTAATTGACCAGGATAGGTTTGGCAGCCGGGACGATGGCAAGCATAGCCGACCATATCCAAGATGATCGCGCCTTGGAGTTTTTGGAGCTGGTCTGTATCCGCAGCCAAGGCGCGGCTGCCCAGCAATCCCGTTTCTTCTTGATCAAAAATAGCCAGGGTCAGCGATCGCTCGGTCTGAATGTTTCCCGTACTCAGCAAGCGAGCCACTTCTAGGACAACGGCTAACGCACTGGCATTGTCATCTGCGCCGGGAGACTGGGCAACCGTGTCGTAGTGGGCCCCCAAGAGCAAGCGATCGCTCCCTGGTGAGGATGAACCGAGATGGGCCACTAGGTTGACACCCTCGGCAAAGGGCAACCGCTGGGTCTGCCATCCTGATTCCGTGAGCGACTGCTCTAGATAATCGAGGGCTTGCAGGCGATCGCCCTCTTCTACCCGAGGAAAGGACAGGGCAGCAACATCCGCCATGAGCCGCTCAGGATCAACATGCCTTAGCGCTAGGCTTGGGACTGCGCTCACGTGCTCCGCCATAGAATCCTGGGCTATCAGCCGATCATCCAAAAGCCGATGGCCACCCAAGATACCAAGGACGACGCCCAGCACCAGCAGCAGGGCCAACCAACGTTTCTGACGCATTATGTCTCCTAACCCACCTCAGGATCCACTATCCGTCCTTGGGATAGCTGTTCTACCTCCACATGATCCTGAAAGGCGATGCTCTCCAGTTGGTCAATATGCTCTAGCCAAAAGGGGACGTCAATGGCCAGGGTTCTCCCCAGCTCCAACAGGCGGCCAATGTGGGCCAATGACCAAGCTGGCAGGGGATGGGGCGGCTCTAGACCGGCCTGTCGCCATTGCTTGAGTTGGGGCAAGAGTTGGGTGTTAAAGCTCTTCAGGTATAGCTCCTGGGCCCGATCTAGGGATAGGCCTAGATGGAGGCGATCGCCCACTTGAATCAGGTGCTCTAGCCAAGGAATCATCTCGTCTGCCACATCCGCCTCGGCGCTATGGAACAGATGCCAAAGGGTGCGGATCACCAGTTGTTCAATCACCTGCTTGGCCTGGGGAAGGCGTAGATCGCAGCGGAAGGAGTTGGCCTCGGTGGCGATCGCGTCCAAATCTGCTACGTAGCCGAGGCATTGCTGCAGGTTGAGATGGGAGAAGTCGCCCGTATCTCGCTCTAGCGATCGCACCGCGCCCATAGCCCGATGGGTGATGGCAATTTCCGCCGCCACTTTTAGCTCTTGGGGTGGATCCAGCTCATCTCGCTGGAAGGCCATCAGGACGCCATAGTTATCGCGGTAGACCTGGGTATAGAGCTGATCCAATCGGGTCAGGGTTTCCTGGGTCAGCAGCCGCATGATCCGATGGCGTTCTTCTGCGAAGAGGGTTTGTAAGCTGTAGGACTGATCGCCAAAGGCCCGGCTCATGGCTAGAATCACATGGGCGGCGCTGGCCTGCTGCAGGGAGTCGAAAATATCCTGCTTCATCTGGCTATAGAGCCGTCGTCCGGGAAAGGTTTGGATGCAGCAATGGAAGTCCCAACCGCCCAAATGCAGCACCGCCAGCATCAGGTCAGCGCGTTCCTGGGTGATATCTGAGGTCAGCACCACTTGCCCCACCGCTAAGGTCAGCGCGCCAATCCGCTGCAGTTGGTAATCCACCTGATGGGCGGTATAGCAATAGATGCGCTGTTGCTTGGCATAGGCGGTGAACAGGGAGCTAATGGCATAGTGGGCTGCCACCTGGTTGTGGGTAATCTGGGACGACACCACCAACTGATGGTACAGGTCTGCTCCATCCTGGTAAGTCTCCACATTGCTGGGAGCCGCCGACAAACGCCGCAAAAATTCTGGCTCAAGCTGAATGCCGGTGACATCCGCCGCTAGCTCAATGGCGCGGGCGGCATAGCGAAGAATCTGGACGCCCTCAGGGCGGGAAATTTCTTCAAAAAACCAGCCGCAACTGGTGTACATCAATAGGGAATGGCGCTGCATTTCCAGCAAGCGCAGGGCGTCTACCCGTTCGGCTTCGGTGAGGGGATGGTCTTGGTGTGCGGCAAAAAATTCGGCGATGTTTTCGGGGGTGCGATCGCGAATTACCTGAATGTAGTTATCCCGAGCGCTCCAGGGATCGCCAAAAAGCTGAGCACCCACTTCTTCGTAGATGGTCACGAGGCGATCGCGCAACCAATCGAGGGAATCCCGCAGCGGTCGCCGCCATTTTTGGTGCCACAGGCCACCACCACCACAGCCGCAGTCATCCTGCCAGCGATCGATCCCATGGGAACAGCTCCAGGCCGTCACCGGCTTGAGTTCTACTTCCCAGGTGGGCGGACAAATGCTCAGGTAATGGGCATAGTTGGTCACCGTCCAGCCTCGACGGGGAAACTCCACCGCCACGGCATAGGCCACGGCTTTTTCGCGTCCAGCTTTATGGTGCCCGAAGGTTTCACCATCGGTGGCGGCGGAAATGAGCTGGGAGGCGCGATCGCCCCGGACGGCCTGACCAATCCGACCGGCAAAATGCTGGGAACTGCTCAAGACTTCGTTAAAGCCCATATCGCGGGAGATGGGGCCGTCGTAGAAAAAGATATCGAGGTAATCCCGTTGGCGATCGCCCCCTGGCACAAAGCAGCGATAGGGCTGGGTGGGATCGATCTGACTGCCGCCCACTTCTCGCCAGTCGGCATGGGCCGCTTCGTTGTCATGGGGAATCAGCCGACAGCGCTGGGCCTGGGAGGGAGCTAGGACAATGAAGCGAATGCCCTCCGCCACCAACGCCTTCACCGTATCAGCATCCACGGCCGTTTCCGCCAGCCACATGCCCTCCGGGTCACGCCCAAAGCGAGAGTAGAAATCTGCCTTGCCCCAGCGAATTTGCGTATGTTTATCCCGCTCGTTGGCCAGGGGCAAAATGATGTGGTTATACACCTGGGCAATGGCGTTACCGTGACCCTGGAGGCGATCGCAGCTTTGGCGATCGGCAGCCAGAATGCGCTGGTAGGTTTCCACATCATGGCGCTCTAGCCAGCTCATCAGCGTGGGGCCAATGTTGAAGCTGATGTATTCAAAATTGTTCACCAGCCCCACCAGTTCGCCCTGGTCGTTCAAAATCCGCGCAAAGGCGTTGGGGCGGTAGCATTCATGATGGATGCGCTCATTCCAGTCGTGGAAGGGTGCGGCGCTGGGCTGGCGCTCAATTGCATCTAGGTAGGGATTTTCCCGAGGCGGCTGATAAAAGTGACCATGAACCGTCACATACACACCCATCGCCACGCGCAGCGGATCGGGATGGGTATCAGCGTTCACCTCAGCCGAGGCGGAAGAATGGGGGAAATGAGTCACCATAAAAGCATATCCAAGGCAAACGTCTTTATAACTCTCTGGGCAGCGGCACGATGCGAATGTTGCGCGCAACTGAACGATGAGCCTTGCCTAAGCGTCGTTCTAGCAACAGGGTCGAGACTCGTCAGGGCAACGGGTCGTAAACTTGAGCGTTCAATCGCTGGGCACATCCCACCCAGGGGACGGCACCACACCTATAGGCTATCCTAGGGGGCGATCGCCCAGATGTGACCCGAACCTCAGACAATTTACAGGATTGCCCCCAGCACCCAGACACCTGCATCAAAAAATCGGGGATGGCTCAGACCGTCCTGAACCCTCCCCGATGTCAATGCTAACCCGTGAATTTTCCTAGACGTTAACGAGTCTGGTCTATACGTCGTAGTAGAGCGCGAACTCGTAGGGGTGGGGACGGAGACGCATCGGGTTCACGTCGTTGTCGAGCTTGTATTCAATCCAGTTGGTGATGAAGTCTTCGGTGAAGACGCCACCCACGGTGAGGAATTCGTGATCCGCTTCCAGAGCCTTGAGGGCATCGAGCAGCGAGCCAGGGGTGGAAGGAATCTTAGCTAGCTCTTCAGGGCTGAGGTCGTAGATGTCCACATCCAACGGATCGCCAGGATCAATTTGGTTCTTGATGCCGTCAATCCCTGCACAGAGCATGGCAGCAAAGGCCAGGTAGGGGTTGGAGGTGGCATCGGGACAGCGGAACTCTAGACGCTTAGCCTTGGGGCTATCACCCGCCAGGGGAATCCGCACGGACGCCGAGCGGTTGCCTTGGGAGTAGGCCAGGTTCACTGGCGCTTCAAAACCAGGCACCAAGCGCTTGTAGGAGTTGGTGGTGGGGTTGGTGAAGGCTAGCAGCGCTGGAGCGTGCTTGAGAATACCGCCGATGTAGTACAGGGCCATTTGGCTCAGCCCGGCGTATTGGTCACCGGCAAACAGCGGCTGCCCATCATTCCAGATCGACTGGTGGGTGTGCATCCCGGAACCGTTGTCGTTAAACAAGGGCTTGGGCATGAAGGTGACCGTCTTGCCATACTTACGACCCACATTCTTGATGCAGTACTTGTAGGTCATCAAGTAGTCGGCGGCTTGGATCAACTCAGCAAAGCGGAACCCTAGTTCACACTGACCACCGGTTGCCACTTCGTGGTGGTGCTTTTCAATGGGGACACCGCAGTCTGCCATGGTCAGCAGCATTTCGGTACGAATGTCCTGCAGGGTGTCGGTGGGAGCTACGGGGAAGTAGCCTTCTTTGTAGCGAGGCTTGTAGCCCAGGTTGCCGCCGGGCTCTTCCTTGCCGGAGTTCCAACGTCCTTCCACGCTGTCTACGTAGTAGTAGCTGGAGTTTTCGGTTTGGTCGAAGCGCACATCTTCAAACACGAAGAACTCAGCTTCAGGGCCAAAGTAGGCGGTGTCGCCTAGCCCAGTAGATTTTAGGTAATCAACCGCCTTGTAGGCGATCGCTCTGGGGCAGCGCTCGTAGAGTTCGCCGGTGCGGGGCTCTTTGATGGTGCAGATCAAGCTTAGGGTAGGCTCTGCCATGAAGGGATCTACCCAGGCAGAATCTGGGTCGGGCACCATCATCATGTCCGACTCGTTGATTGCCTTCCAGCCCCGGATACTCGACCCATCAAATGGCACACCATCTACAAAGCTGCTTTCATCAATCTGGTCATAGTACAGCGTGAGATGTTGCCAGATCCCTGGCATGTCAATGAACTTCAGATCGACCATCTTGATCTTGTCAGGGCCGAGCATGTTCAAGACATCTTGTGCAGTTTTGGTCATGAATTACTCCTTAGTTTCCAGGCTGCGGTTGCAGAACAAACAACGTGTGAGGGACAACAAACTAGCGGATTGGGAACTCGGTCACGGAGGGCTAGACCACCACCCAGTTGAAGATTCGCCTAGACTTGGCGATCGCCCAGTGAACCAAATTAACAGATGCCGTTGAGGAGCGATCGCCCCTCTGACCGTCCCTTCAAAGAGGCTTTCTCAAGCACGTTCATTGAGAGAGCTATGGGGATTAGGCCAGGGAAGATGCTTTTATACCTGAATCATCCTAGAAATTGGGTTGACCACGTTTTGTATCAAGTACTACAAAACCTCGATGTCGGCTGATAATTTGGGGTGGAATTCTGTGGAATTCTTAAGGTTCACCCTAAAGATTCATGGCCTCGTGATCGCCCCTCGGTCTCAGAATCGTGCCGACTCCTGTCTGGGCTCAATCGGCGTCAACTGCCCCGATAGCAGCAACTCGCTGGACAATCGGCTGCCGCTATTGACCCAGTCCATACAAAACTTAACAATCCTCAAGGGCTGAAGGCTAGGCTGAATCCCGATTACAGCCAACCTCGCATGATACACTTATGTCTGAAATTCATTCCTTATTGTGAGCGAGACGGCAGCCTTAGGGGAGCGATCGCTATGTCATGAGGGGCTAGGCTGTCTAGATTGGCTCCATTGCCCCCTTAGAGGTGTTCCTCAGTTTTGTGAGAGCGCCGCGACCTATAGTAAACATTTGTTAGGAATTGTTGGGAGACAAACTTCATGCGGGACGCAGTCACGAGCCTAATTCAAAACTACGACGTCACTGGCCGATACTTTGACCGCGATGCTCTCGATACCCTAAAGTCCTACTTTGAGTCTGGGGTGTCCCGAGTTCAGGCAGCAGCCATTATTAACGCCAATTCATCCAACGTGGTCAAGCGCGCTGGGTCTACTCTCTTTGAGCAGGTTCCTGAGCTGATCCGCCCAGGCGGCAATGCTTATACCACCCGTCGCTATGCCGCTTGCCTGCGGGATATGGACTACTACCTGCGCTATGCCACCTATGCTTTAGTGGCTGGCAACACGGATGTATTAGATGAGCGGGTCTTGCAAGGGCTGCGCGAAACCTACAACTCGCTGAGCGTGCCCATCGGCCCTACCGTCATGGGTATTCAAATCATGAAAGCCATGGTGAAAGAGATGTTGGCTGATGCGGGGATTGAAAATACGGCGTTCGTAGACCAACCCTTCGACCACATGACCCGTGAACTTAGCGAAGTCAATATCTAAGCGATCGCCTCTTCTGATAAAGATCAATCAGTTATAGATCACTCAGGTCACTCAGGACAGGCACGATTGGACGCAGCGGTGATTCCTATGGGCATCTCCTAGCCTCCTTATGTAGAAAAGCATCAGAGTCACAATCTGCCTGGCCTAGCGGTTTACCTGAACAACCTCAATCCCCTTGATGTCTAAAGCTAGGTCATCGAGGGGATTCTCATAGGGCGATCGCCATCGACAGGCTCAGTCCCAGTGGGATGCGTTGGGCGTAGACGTAATGCGTCAAACCCTCATGAGACGATGCGTTACAGGAGAATGCCCACTTACAGGACGATAGCTCTAACTAACCGACGCAGGCCAGAGCGCGCTAGAGTTCCAATAGTTCAAGGTTTCTGTTAGGCACCATGGCGCGCACCCCCACCCTCACCTTCGATCGCGGTACGCTCATTCTTCACCCGCCGCCCCGAGGCAAAGCCTGGGTCGATCACGCCGTTTGGGATGATCGCATCGAGCGGTTTCGCATTCCAGCGCTGCACTATCGTCCCCTCATCGAAACCCTGCAGGCCGATGGAGCCACCATTGACGATCGCGCCCGTGGATTCGATCGCCTTGATCTCACGCCTGCCGTCAGCCTTACGCCCTATCCCCATCAGCAGGAAGCGCTCCAAGCCTGGATGAGCCAGGGACGGCGGGGAGTTGTCGTTCTACCCACCGCCGCCGGCAAAACCTACCTGGCCCAACTGGCCATGCAGGCCACGCCGCGCAGCACCTTGATCACCGTACCCACCCTAGATTTGATGCATCAGTGGTATGCCCACCTGACGGCAGCCTTTCCCGATGTGGAGGTGGGTCTACTCGGCGGTGGTTCCCGCGATCGCTCTCCTATTTTGGTGTCCACCTACGACAGCGCCGCGATCCATGCAGAACGGTTGGGCAATCAATACGGTCTGTTGATCTGCGATGAATGCCATCATCTGCCCAGCGACTTTAACCGAGTGATCGCCGAATATGCGATCGCTCCCTATCGATTAGGCCTGACGGCTACCCCCGATCGCAGCGATGGCCGCCATACGGATTTAGACGATCTGCTCGGGCCCGTCGTCTACCTGCGTACCCCCGATGATCTGGCCGGGCACTCCCTATCCCACCATGAGGTGGTGCAGATTAAAGTAGCCCTGTCTGCCCAGGAACGCGATCGCTATGATCAGTTGATTCAGCGCCGCAATAAATTTTTACAACAGGAAAATATTTGGCTTGGCAGCCTCCAGGGCTGGCAGCGGTTTGTTCAAGCTAGCGCTCGTTCCAAAGCTGGCCGACGAGCTATGCTGGCCCATCGAGAATCGAAAGCGATCGCCCTAGGCACGGAAGGGAAATTGCGGGTGCTCAACGATTTGCTAGCGCAGCACTATCCAGCTCAGACCCTGATTTTCACCAATGACAACGCCACCGTCTATCGCATTTCCCAAGACTTCTTGATCCCCGCCCTCACCCATCAAACCCCAGTCAAAGAACGCCACGATAGTTTGCAGCGCTTTCGAGAGGGGCAGTACCGCATCTTGGTCGCGTCCCATGTGCTCAACGAAGGCGTGGATGTGCCGGAGGCTAGCATCGCCATCCTGCTCTCGGGCACGGGTTCGAGTCGAGAATATATTCAGCGGCTCGGGCGGATTTTGCGCCGCAGTGATGGACAGAAACACGCTATTCTCTACGAGGTGATTGCGGAAGAAACAGCGGAGGAAGGGGTTTCCAAGCGACGACATATGCAGTCGAAGGCCCGGCCGGCCCAGCTTGAGCTTGTCCCCGATCCCTATGCCACAGATACTGCCATCGATGCCCCGAGCCGTCGCGCGGCAGAGGCTGGAGCTGAATGGCAGATGCCGGACGAGGAACCGCCTTTTTAGTCAGGATTGAGGGTTGAGCAGCGTTTGTCCTAGATCGTTCATCCCAGAGAATACTGGTCTGGTTAATAGACAAACTTTATGACCCTCACCCCCAACCCCTCCCCCGAGGGCGAAGGGAGTTGATCCCTAGCGTGCCGTCTGTTGGTAAACCTCCTCCGCCACCCGCTTCAACCGCCGCAATTGGGCTTTCATGTCCGCTTTCGTCCAATCCGCCGCGAAGGTGTTGAATCCATAGCGGACTAAACCATTGGGGATCACAAACTCAAACCGATTCAGCAAACGGGTGCCCACCTCACTGGGACAGCATTCCCAGCGATCGCGTCCCTTGAAAAATCCCTCAAACTGCCACACCACAAGCCCTGGCTCCCGCTCCACCACCACGCTCTGTAGAGCAGGCATCAGCAAGGGAACTTGAATGACAAAACGGCTGCGACTGCCGACCTCTGTTCGCCAATCGCCCACCGGCTCGCAGCGCAGGGCAGGGTTGAGCCAGCGGTGCATGAGCCCTAGGTCTGTAAAGCATTGCTCCACGGACGTAGCGCTCGCCTGGATATCGATACTCTGTTCAAAAATTTGATACTGCTCTGCCATGTCCAACGACATTATGCCTAATTACCCTTGAGATGCTGGTCATCCTCACCCAAGTCAGGAATCTACCGATGTAGGGTAGATAATTCCCCGAAGACAGGGTATAAATTACCCGTGAAGATTTAGTGTCTTTGCCTAGATCTATCCTAAAAGCTAGCACCAAGAGTTTCGACCTTTTTCAAGATGGCAATCACATCATTGGTGCGATCGCCAAGAGCTGGCATGACGTTGAGCCATCGCGTCTACTAGCCAACTAGGATCCTGAGTTCCTCGCCCGTTCCCAGACTAGATGTCTGGTCTAGCTTGCCGTTCATAAAGTTGCTAGACCGGCTAGGCCTAAATCTTCAGCGATTCGTTATTATTCGCTCACTCGCCTTCTGTACTTCATGTCGGTTGTATGGGTTGGTCAGGGTGAGAGCCAGTATTTTAGAAGTGCGTTGGAGAGTCTTTAGTTAAGCATTATGAATGGATTCCTTGAAACCCTTGGATCGCAGCTTGGGGGCTTCCTACCTAGCCTCATGGGTGCGATCGCTATTTTGGTGGTGGGGTGGATTATTGCCACTGCCATTGCCGCTGCTACTCGCGGCATCCTAGGCCGTACCGATATCGATAACCGCATTGCGGGCTGGGTCATGGGCGATCGCCCCGATGGCACCAAGCTACCCACAGAAAAGTGGATCTCAACCGCGATCTACTGGATTGTGATGGCCTTCGTCATCGTGGCCTTTTTGCAGGCGCTGAGACTAGATGTCGTGTCTCAGCCGCTGAATAATTTCCTAGATCAGATCTTCAGCTATCTGCCTAAGATTGGCGGCGCTGCCATTCTACTAGGAGTTGCATGGCTGTTGGCAACGATCGTCCGCTTGTTTGTCCTCCGCGGCCTGCAGCGATTTCGTCTCGATGATCAGCTTGCCGAACAAACGGGAACAGAAGTCAGTGAATCACCGATTGTGCTCAACGAAACGTTGGCCAATGCGCTGTACTGGTTTGTTTTCCTATTTTTCCTACCCCTCGTTCTAGATGTTTTGGATCTGCAAGGGCCCCTCGCCCCAGTCCAAAATCTTCTGGATCAAATCCTGTCTGCCCTGCCCAAGATTTTGACCGCTGTCATTATTGGGGCTGTGGGTTGGCTGATTGCCCGCATCGTGCGCGGCATTGTCACCAATCTTCTCAGCGCCACGGGGATCGATCGCCTGGGTACCCGTATGGGCTTGACGGAAGCAGCCGGAACGCTGTCTCTCTCTAGCTTGGTCGGCACCGTCACCTATGTTTTAGTGTTGATCCCTACGGCAGTTGCCGCCTTGCGGGCCTTAGAAATCAGCGCTATTTCTGACCCAGCCGTGGCCATGCTGGATCAAATCTTGGCGGCCATGCCGAAGATTTTCACTGCCGCCATCATTATGGTGGTGTTTTATGTGATCGGTCGATTTGTCGCCGATCTCGCCTCCAGTCTTTTGGCAGGGGTTGGGTTCAACAATGTCTTAACCTGGCTGGGCCTACCCAGATCCCTCTCTACTCCGCCATCGGATGTCCCCGGTGCAGCTCCTGCGCCTGGAGAAACACCAACAATGCTCCAAGAAGAAACCATTCCATACCGCACGCCCTCTGAAATTGTGGGTCTGCTGGTGTTGATTGGCATTCTGCTCATTGGTGCTGTGGCTGCTACGGAGGTGCTCCAGTTCCAACAACTGACTGTGTTGGTGCAGGGTATCCTCACCGTCTCCGGGCAAGTCTTAGTGGGCATTGCGGTGTTCGGCGTTGGTCTATACCTTGCGAACATTGCCTTCAGTTTGATCGTCAGCTCTGGTGGCCGTCAATCTCGGATTGTGGGTCAAACGGCACGAATTTCCATCATTGTGCTGGTGTCGGCTATGGCACTTCAGCAGATGGGCATTGCCACCAATATCGTCAACTTAGCCTTCGGTTTACTCCTAGGCGCGATCGCTGTGGCTATTGCCATCGCCTTTGGTCTAGGTGGCCGCGATATTGCTGCCGAGCAAATGCGTCAATGGCTATCGTCCTTCCGGGATAATGGCTAAACCTAGGGCGATCGCTTCCTAGGTGTGCGACTAGACTGACTGACATTTAAAAACGAGCACGGGTATATCACCCATGCTCGTTTTTTATGGCTCAAAGGGGCAGACCGCCGGAGCGCTCGACCGTTCTACTGGAAGCCGTGCCGTCAAAGGAGGAAATCGCGACGAGCAGATATCTCGCTACGGTCAATGCCTCTCAACACGGCCAGGTTATTTCCGTTGACACTAATCACCGTCGAGCGATTTAACCCCAGGCCAATCGAAGGGCCAATGGTCAGGTCGCGGTAGCGGATGCCTAGCCTGCGCAGATCAATCCGATCGTGACCGGGCTTGAAGTCCTGAATGACATCTACCCCATGAAGAACATCTTCAAAGATAAAGGTGTTTTTGCCTGTACCGCCGATGAGGGTATCGTTGCCCGGCCCGCCAATCAAGACATCGTTGCCGCCACCACCGTCTAAGATATCGTCGCCTGAGCCGCCGATTAAGCGATCGTTACAGGCACCGCCCACGAGGCGATCGTCGCCGCCACGGCCAATGAGCGTATCGCGAGCAGCCCCCCCGCGCAACACGTTGTCTTGATCGTCTCCCACGAGGCGATCGCCCAGGGGGCAACGGGGGCCAACCGGCGGCCGTGGATCATCGTTTACAATCACCAACCGCGTCCAGCGCTGTGGCCCACCTCGCCCACCTTGATTGAAGTTAGATAGGGTTAGACGCGCTACTTCATGGGGTTCAAAGGTGCGATCGCCCAAGATCGCGATCGGCACCCGTTTGATTTCTTCTCCTGGTCTAAAGCGCACTCGAATCGGCCCTGCCAAGAGATCCTGCCCCGGCGTGGCGGGATTGCGAGTCACACCTCGGATGTTCACCGAAACGGCTGAACCAATGTCAAGGTTGCCCGTACGCCGGATTTCCACCTCACTGATGCGCCGGCGGCTATCGCCTTCCCGAATTCGGTAGCGCTGAGCCGTGAAGTTGTAGATAGGCACTCCGCCCGGCGGCGGTTCAACCGATGAGTTGTCGAGGATGACCAAATTGGCCGTACCGCGATCGCCCGCGATGCCATTACGGTCGAAATTGGTGAAGGAGAGCCGCACCT